>JBMLPO010000255.1:0-12334 GCA_049242065.1 Bacteroidia bacterium | reverse complement strand
CCAACAAAAACCGGTTGAAAAAAAATCTGAACCCAATCCGTACAGGAAGGTTACATTGATATCGCTTGTACCCGGAGCAGGACAGATTTACAATAAAAAGTATTGGAAAGTTCCCATCATTTATGGGGGATTTGCGGCCTTAGGCTATTCCTATTATTTCTACCGGAACGAATACAATATCGTTCGGGAAGCCTATATCCAGAAAATTAACAATCAACCGGTAACAAATCCGGAACTGGCCAATGTACCTGCGGCCATGTTATTGAATGTTAGGGAAAGCTACAGGAAATCAAGGGATTTGTCTTTAATATCGATGGTGGGTCTTTACGCACTTCAGGTAATGGATGCTACGGTTGATGCCCATTTAAAAGGCTTCGACATGAATGATAACCTAAGTTTGCGGATTAGTCCTGATGTTTACCCAACCAATTACGGGACATTTACCGGACTTACTCTGACGCTAAATTTCAGGTAAACCGAGGGTTTATGGGAATTGTTTCCTATCTTACCGCTCACAAATGATTTCGGGCGACCGAAAGCTAAGCACATAATCAAAATTATTCGCATGAAAATTGCACTTCTGGGCTATGGAAAAATGGGCATGGCAATTGAAAAAATTGCATTGGCCAAAAACTATGAAATTGTCTACAAGGTAACCCTTGAAAACGCTTTTGATTTTATGCCAGTAAGCCTAAAAAATGTTGATGTAGCTATTGACTTCAGTATGCCAACAGCAGCAGTTGATAATATTTTAAAATGTTTTGAAGCCGGGGTACCTGTGGTTGTTGGAACCACGGGCTGGTATGATCAACTGGATGAAATTCGCAAGAAAGCTGAATCGGAAGGACAGGCTTTGGTATATAGTTCCAATTTTTCGATTGGAGTAAACCTCTTTTACAAGCTTAACAAGCTATTGGCCTCCATGATGAAGCATTTTGACTCTTATGATGTGATGATGGAAGAAGTTCACCATACTGCTAAACTAGATCATCCAAGCGGAACGGCATTGAGTCTGGCTAAACATATCATGGCAGAATATCCGCAAAAGACTACCATCAAAGACAGACTTATTTTCGATAAAAACCAGCCTGCTCAAAGTGCAAAAGCACATGAATTATTAATTGAATCATACCGCGAAGGAGATGTTACTGGTATCCATACAGTAAAATATGAATCCGTTATTGATTCCATTCAAATTACACATGATGCCAAATCTAGATACGGATTTGCAAAAGGTGCTTTGATGGCTGCCGAATGGATCATTGGTAAAAAAGGAGTGTATACCATGGATGATATTTTAAACCTAGATGAAATCATCAAACTTTCTTAATACCTTATCCTACAATTTCAACCTTTTAGCAAAACCTATTCTCGCATTCATTTTTTATTTTGCAATTTGCTTTGCATAAAATTTTCCAGATGACACAAACTTTCAATCTAAAAGAAACATTCGATTTTTATTTTACCCATCCAAAAAACTTTACCAAAAAGCAATGGATAATATCAATTGTTTGGAGCCTTCTTAATCTCATTATTGCAGGCTTTTACTTTTCTGCAGGCTCAGGCTTAGCGCTTGCTGCCATGAATTTAGTTTATGGATGCGCACTTATTTTCCTGTATTTTACAGGCATTTTAGCTTTTATTATTTCACCTATTGTTTATGTAATACTATTCATCCTACATAAATTGTTTTTTAGCTTCAACAATTTAATGGGAAAAGAAAAAGAATCGAATGAAAACAAACTGCTTTCTCTTATCATTCTTTTAGGAAGCGTATTCGTTTTTAAACTGTATTTTTCGATTTTTATCAGTATCGGAATTGTGGTTGTGGCACTTATTCTTGCTATAGGTAAACCCGATAAAAAAATGACTTACGAATGGTCTGATGCCATTTGGTTTGCTACTTTAGCTGCTACAGTTATTCGCTCTTATTTCATTGAAGCTTATACCATCCCTACTCCTTCAATGGAAAAATCATTATTGGTTGGTGATTTTCTTTTTGTAAGTAAAATGCACTATGGTACTAGGTTACCCATGACTCCCCTAGCCTTTCCTTTTGCGCACAATACTTTACCTTTAACAGATTCTGTTCCATCCTACCTCGAATGGATGGCGATGCCTTATAAGCGATTAACAGCATTAAGTCCTATTAAGAATAATGATGTAGTTGTATTCAATTATCCTTATGAAAATGGTCGTCCGAGAGACAAAAAAGAAAACTATATCAAACGCTGTTTAGCCATTGCAGGTGACTCAATTGAAGTAAGAAATGGAGAGGTTTTTGTCAATGGAATGGTTGCCGATAAACCTGAAAAAATGCAATTGACTTACTATGTAAAATTGAATGAACAGGATGGCTGGGATGATGAAAAATTCCAAAAAATGAGAAGAAAATACGATATTACTGAAGGACAACAATTACATGGTAATCTCGACTTTGCTTTCTTCCTTCCTTATCAAGTTAAACAAGTATTAGAAAAAGAAAATGGGTTCTCCATGGTAGATTCGATTATTCTACCTAAAGGTGAATACCAAGCTGGTATTTTTCCAAATACAGAAAACAATAGCTGGAATATGGACTTTTTTGGTCCATTGTATGTGCCTAAAGCTGGTGCTTCAATCAATTTAGATACCACCACTTATCCTTTATATGAGCATGCTATTAAAGTTTATGAAGACAATCCAAGCTTTGAAACAAAGAATGGCAAGTACTATTTAGAGGGTAAAGAAATCACTTCTTATACTTTTAAATACAATTATTATTTTATGATGGGTGATAACCGTCACAATAGCGCTGATAGTCGCTTTTGGGGCTTTGTGCCAGAAACAAACATTGTAGGAAAAGCACTATTTGTTTGGATGAGCTGGGATAAAGAAGGAGAAAACTTCTTTAAAAACTTCAGATGGAATAGGTTATTCAGAGGTATCAAATAATCGAATTTAATAGCAATAAAAAGGGGGATTTTTCAATTTGAAAAATCCCCCTTTTTATTTTTAAATCTCCGATGAATAGAATCATTTAGCACGATCAATTACTATTTGAATATGCCCCAAATGTGTTCTACAATGCCAATCATATTGAGCCAATACAAGTTTTAACGGATAAACTTTACCATATTCAGGATGAATATAAGTTCTTTCGTAATCAAGGGCTGTCATGCTTTCAATTACCCGAGTCCACCTTTCATGAACACCTCTGATAATAGCAAGTGAGGGCAAAATATCAAAATCTTTTTCATCCGACATAGCCACAAATGCATCTTGCAAATATGGCTTAATTACAGGTTGCTCTTCTGTTAAAGCTAATTTAAAACGAATAAATGCATTCATATGACTATCTGCCAAATGATGAACAATTTGTCTAATTGTCCATGAGCCTTCTCTGTAAGTTTCATTCAATTGATGGGGTTCCAATTGTTTGAGTTTTGCTTCTAACAAATCTGGAAAATGACGAATACTCGCTGTGTATTTTTCAATCATTTCCTGATGAAAATCCTCTGGTTCAACAAATCTACCAACCGGAAATTTAAGTGCTTCTATATCCATGATGATTTAATATCCTAAGAAAAACTAATAAAGAATTGTATCCAATATAGATTAATAAAAAAATAAAGTACCAATAGTAATGAACTGCTTTTTGAAAATTATGATTTCCTCAAAACAATGAATAAACCACCACTCAGGTTTGGTTGGAACAAAACTTCTTATCAAAAAAAATTCATTCAATAATCAATCACCACCTAATTCTATTCATTCAATGAGTGGTATGGATTGGTGAGAGAATTCTTATCAATCAAATCAAAACTAAAAGTTTAATTCAACTTCATTTTTAATGAGATCTTCAAATGTTTCTCTTTGACGAATTAAATGTGCTTTCCCATCTACCAACATCACCTCTGCTGGACGAAATCTGGCATTGTAATTACTACTCATAGTAAATCCATATGCACCAGCATTTCTAAAACAGAGAATATCCCCTTCTCTTACTTCATTCAATTTACGATCCCAACCAAATGTATCCGTTTCACAGATATAACCCACAACAGTATAAATCCTTTGTTTACCTTCAGGGTTAGAAATGTTCTCTATATGATGGTAAGAATCATACAACATAGGTCTGATTAAATGATTGAGTCCACTATCAACACCTACAAAAACGGTAGCAGTAGTTTGTTTCAATACGTTTACTTTAACCAAGAAATAACCCGACTCACTAACAAGAAACTTTCCAGGTTCAAACCACAATTGAAGATCTTTACCATAATCTTTACAAAACTCCAAAAATCGATGAGCCAATGCTGAACCTAATTCCTCTATATCTGTAGTGATATCCCCTTCTTTATAGGCTACTTTGAATCCACTTCCAAAATCAAGAAATTCCAAATCTTTGAAATCCCTAGCAGCATCAAATAAAATTTCAGCACCTTGCAAGAATACACCTGGGTCAAGTATGTCTGAACCCGTATGCATGTGTAAGCCATTAACTCTAATTTTTTGCGATTCAACAACACGTAATACATGACGCAATTGGTAAACAGAAATTCCAAATTTTGAATCGATATGTCCAGTAGAAATCTTACTGTTTCCTCCTGCTAAAATATGTGGATTGATACGAATACAACATGGAACTGAATTGCCATAAATAGCTCCAAATTGTTCAAGAATTGAAATATTATCTATATTGATATGAACGCCTAATTGAACTGCTTCTTGAATTTCTTCAATACTTACACAATTAGGAGTGAATATAATTTCATTGGGTAGAAAACCAGCTCTTAAACCTAATTTTACTTCATTAATAGAAACAGTATCTAAGCCACTACCTTGCTTTTTTAACAAACGTAAAACAGCTGAATTGTTTAATGCTTTACATGCATACTTTATCTGAACATCAACAGGAGCAAATGCCTTTTTTAATTTATTATATTGGTGAATAATTTTCTCTGCTTCGTACACATAAACGGGTGCACCAAATTCTTCTGCTACTTGTAATAACTGTTGATTTCTATTCATACTGCAAAAATACCTCAAATAATGAAGTTTGAAAGTTGAATTTATTTTTTTGATTGGATTGCTTAAATTGAATTCGTTTACTAATCAATATACCATGCATAAACTCCTAATTATGATTTGCTGTGTCTTTTATTTAAGCACAACTTTACATGCACAAAAACACCATCATCCTGATAAATCAGCCATTATACAAGTATTAAAATCGCAACAAATTGCTTGGAACAATGGTTCAATTGATAGTTTTATGTTGCACTATTGGAACAGCCCCGACCTAAGATTTGTGAGTAAAAAAGGTGTGAGTTATGGTTGGCAAAAAGTTTCAGACAACTATAAGAAGTCTTATTCAAACAAAGAAAAAATGGGTCGTCTCGAATTTGATATCAAGTCGATAGAACTCATTGATAAATCAAATGCAATAGTAGTTGGAGCTTGGTCCATTCAAAACAATGATGGCAATCCTAATGGTTATTTTACACTTTGGCTGAAGAAAATAAATGGAAAATGGGTCATTATTTTAGACCATACTTCCTAGTCTTTTGCTGCTTCTTCCATCATGGCATGAGCCAATTCTTTTCCTAAGTAGGCATCTATCACAGCATGCACTCCATACAACAATGGGGTAAGTAATACAGCTACACTCAATTTATAAATATAATTTACTATACCTATTCCCAATACCAGTTTCAAATCCCAACCTGCGCCAATATAAAAGGCTATTAGAAGTACCACAAAACTATCAATGAATTGAGAAACCAATGTTGAACCTGTTGAACGTAGCCACAAATACTTGTCTCCAGTTTTCTTTTTTACATAGTGAAATACACTCACATCTATTATTTGTCCCACTAAGAATGCAACCAAACTTCCTACTATAATCCATAGTCCTTGTCCGAATATATTCTCATAAGCCAATTGCATATTCAAACTGCCTGCACTCGTTTCTTTTACCAACCAAAAATCTGCAGGACTTAATTGAATGGCCCCAAAAATAACAACAAAGGAATAGGCAATTAATGCGGCGGCTATGTAACTAAATAACTTGACACCACTACTACCAAAGTACTCATTGATAATATCTGTCATCACAAAAACAATGGGCCAAAGTATCACTCCTGCTGTCATGTTAAAGGTAAAATCATTTCCAAAAAAATGCATGTGAATCGGGCTCAATCCCAATGTACTTTCTAATGAAAAAATCTTCACTCCGATGAACTCGGCTACTATAGCATTGGCTATAAAAAACGAACCCAATACTAAAAACAGAATATTTCTTTTGTTTTCCTTAATCATGTAATGAATTTAAACGGTTATATAAAAAGCCCTTGTTTTACTGCTCATACAATTGAAATGATTTCAATTGAAACAAACATGTTCTTACTAAAGTTGATAATAGTCTCAATTGTTTTATCCAATTTAATAAACCATCATTTTCATACAAAATACAGAACCGCCAGACTTCATAAACTCACTGGTTTCAAGCTCCGCTATTTCATATGATTCTTTTAACAATGCAGCTTTAGCAATCACACTACCCGATTGTAGTACTGCTTGTTTTTCTGTCGTTAAAACGTGAGCATTCAAACAAAAGGTACTCAATACCTCATCCATCGGAATCTCATAAATCGTAGTAAAACACCTTTGAATAATCTGGATTCCTTCAGGAGTAAAAGCTTCTGGACAGTACATAACCGCTTCATCAGAAAGTGGAACAAAACAGGTATCGAGATGATAAAAATTCTCATTCACTAATTCCAATAAAACAAAACTAGCGCCTGTAATTTTCATCAATTCAGCATAGGCAATAGAATCACTTCGATGTCCATATCCTCCATAAAACAATTTTCTGCCTGGATGTGGAATGGTATCTCCCATTCCTTCAAACAATGATGCCTCTTGTAAATGTGTAATTTGATATCCTAAGTCCTTATAAAATCGCTCAAAATGGGGCACTTCCAATTGACGACTTTCATGCCTCATTTTACTCATCACAACAGCTTTTTGTTGCAATGCATTGAGATAAGGAAAACTTTGATTGGCACAAAAAACCATATCCTCACGCCCCTCCGCTCCAGGTATGATGAATACCTCTTCTATCAATCCTCTTGTTTTCCAATTTTCATATACAGCTTTTAACTGTTCCCACTGCGTATAGGCCAAGTCGTGATTTAACAGACCTTCCTGACTTTCCATATAAGGATTTTTTACATCTATGATATCAAAATAATCAGGACTACACATGAGTACTTTTTGGGGTTCAACACGTTTTTCAAACTGCTTAACATTAAAATCTGCTTGAAAGTCTGAAAGTCTTTGGAAAGTTTGTACAGGTATCATAGCTTGTAAAAAAACAAACATAAGTTTTATGAGACAAATACTCATATTGATTGCAGCAGTATTATTTAGCCTGAATGGAATGGCCCAACAAAAGTTCAATGGTCATAAACCAGTTGGCAGAACCGAAGCAGAAAAAAAACTGAGTAAAGAAAGAGCCCACTTGAATTTGTTTAAATCAGGCTTACAAAAGAAATTCCCCAGCTCCTTTATCATGCCAGGTGAATTTGAAGAATCGCAAGCAGTTGCTATTTCATGGTCGTTTGAATATGATAATGATGGAAATGTAATTGGGGCAGATACCAGTTCAGAATATGGTTTGGTTTCTGCATTATTAGCAGATGCCATTCAAAAAGAATGTAAAGTAATTATTCGGGTGGATAAAGCCGTAGATACCATTCCTGTTATCAGTTTTATGAATAACCGAAATACTCCCTTGTATAATTATTTATTTATGGTTGCTAAAGGTGATGATTGGTGGACTCGTGACTATGGCCCAATGGCCTTTTATAACAATACACTTGATACCATTGCTTTTACTGATATGAAGTATTACGATGGAAGAGATAATGACAATTTATTCCCAGCACAATTAGCGGCCATCATGGGAAAAGAAAATTATATAACTTCGCTCAACGCTGAAGGTGGAAATCTCATGACTGATGGATTTGGCAAAATGTTCTTTAGCGATGTGGTTACTTGGGCCAATAACGATATTTTGGGCTGGAGCACTCAAACTACATACGATACCCTTCAAGCTGCATTGGGTACTCCTGATTTAAAAGAATTGATTGCCTTGGAATGTGATGGTGGAACCGGACATATTGATTTGTATGTTAAACTCATTGATGAACAAACTATGATCATGTCACAATATCCTTCAGAAATTACAGCACAAGACAGACAAATTATTGAGGATAACTTCCAAGCCATTACAAACATGACCTCAACTTATAATAGACCATTTAGAATTCTACGAGTTGAACATCCCACCAATGATGTTGGTAAACATTCACGTAAATCATGTACACAATTGGATGCAGATG
Organism: Bacteroidia bacterium; assembly: GCA_049242065.1. GTDB lineage: Bacteria > Bacteroidota > Bacteroidia > UKL13-3 > UKL13-3 > CAISCU01. Next base: position 3,944 of record JBMLPO010000255.1, on the reverse strand, counting down.
CAAGAAATTTCATTAATGGATTAACTGTAAACAATAGTTTTATTTTCCCTTCGTATTACGATGGAAACACCGGAAACAAAGAACAACATGAACGCATCATGGATTATTATAAAAGAACTTTGCCTGGTTATAAAATTGTACCGATAGATAGCAGAGACCTTTCCCCATTAGGCGGCGCTATCCATTGCATAACGATGCAAATTCCTGCAGAAAATCCAATCCGTTTCTGGCATCCATCTGTTGATGGAATTCAAGCTAATTTACCCAGCTATCATATCATTGCTAAAATCTCTAATTCGAGTGGTATTAAAACTGCAAAATGTATTTGGAGAAAAAACTCAGGTGCCTGGACAAGCATTACATTAAATGATTCAGCAGGTTATTTTATTGGTGATATCATTCATTCAGGATTAAATGGAGATGACTATATTGAATATTACCTCGAGGCTGAAAGTTATAATGGTAAAACCGCCAATAAACCTATTACCGCTAAAAACGGTGGCTATTATAAAATCAGATTAAGAATCCCTTCAGGTACAGAAGATGATTGGGTTAAAAGAGAAAATCATTTGTTTACAGCATATCCAAATCCAGCAAAAGAGTTTGTAAATATCAACTTCCAAATAATACAACAAGGCGATATTCAATTAAACATTTATGACGGCTTAGGTAAATTGGTTTATACCGAATCACATGATCAAATGAAACCAGGTGTTTATACCAGTGAAGTTAATATTGAATCTTTACCTCAAGGTATCTATTATTATTCTTTACTCATCAATCATCAAATGAGTCTTTCTAAAAAATTGAGAATCGATAAATAATAGAGATGAATTACATAAAAAAATCCTGCTGAGTAGCAGGATTTTTTTTTACTATTTTCTACAAGAACAAGTTTTCAAATGATCATTCACCATTCCTGCCGCTTGCATGTATGCATAACAAATGGTTGAACCAACAAAACTAAATCCCCGCGACTTCAACGCTTTACTCATGGTTTCACTTTCTGGGCTACTAGCCGGAATTTGGCTATTGAATTCTGGTGAATGGTCAATGGTTTGTCCATGGGTGAATTGCCAAATAAAATCATCAAAACTGCCAAACTCTTTTTGAATAGCTAGAAATGCTTTGGCGTTTTTGATGGTACCAATTATTTTAAGCTTATTTCGAATGATGGACTCATCAGACATCAGTCGTTGAATATCCTGCTCATTGAATTGGGAAACTTTCTTTACATCAAAATTTGCAAAGGCTCTTTTAAATCCTTCTCTTCGATGGAGAATGGTTTTCCAACTTAATCCGGCCTGAAAACTATCCAATACAATAAACTCAAAATGTTTTTGATCATCATGCACAGGTATCCCCCATTCATGCTGATGATAGGCCAACATCAATTCATCATTACCTGGCCAAGTACAGTCCATTTTAATTAGAAAAACAGACCAAATAAGTCATTGCCAAAAATCAATACCATTAAAGTTAAGAGTATAATCATCCCTGCATATTGGGCTCTTTCTAAAAACTTTTCACTCAATGGTCTTCTCAACACAATTTCAAATAAGAGGAATAAAACATGGCCCCCATCCAATGCTGGAATAGGTAGGATATTCATGAAAGCCAATCCCAAAGAAATAAGCGCAGTAAACACCCAAAATCTTTGCCAAATCCATTCGCCACCATAAAACTTTGCAATACCAATAGGACCTTGTACTGCTTTGTTAACAGCAATATCACCCTTGAATATTTTCTTCCAACCCAAGATTTGCGTTTGAATAGTTTCAACAGCTTTTTTGTATCCTGCAGGGAAAGATTCAAAGAATCCGAATTGAACAGTTTCATATTCAAAATCTTTGGTATCTGGTTTAAATCCTACCAAACCATTGGCATCAATCTGAATACTCAGAACCAATTCTTGACCACCTCTCAACAAGGTGAAATTAGTAGCCAATCCTTTTCTGTTATTGACTGCTGTTTTAAAATCATCAAAATATTCAACAGCAATTGTATCTACTTTTGTAATCACATCATTCACCATCAATCCAGCCTTTTCAGCAGGAAATCCTGGAGTTATTTCGTTCACAAAAAAGTGCATGCGGGGCATAAAGAAATCTGCCTTAGCCGAACTGAATTTTTTAATAAAATCAGAAGGAATGGAGATATTCATTTCCTGACCATCTCTTAAAACAGTATACGTTACACCATTACCTAGAATGTGTTCAATCTTTAGTGCTTCTTCAAAACGAACAATTTTTTCTCCATTTACTTTTAATAAATGATCTCCTGTTTTGAAACCATACTCTTTTGCCAATTCTGAAGGAACAATTCCATTTTTAACTGAATCGTTTTTGGTATACTTCTCGCCATATGTATAACTCAACATGGCAAAAATGATAATACCTGTAATGACATTTACAACTACACCACCTATCATTACTATGAGTCGTTGCCAAGCTGGCTTGCTTCTAAATTCCCATGGTTGAGCAGGTTGTTTCATTTGTTCTGAATCCATACTCTCATCAATCATCCCTGCTATCTTCACATATCCACCAAGTGGCAACCAACCAATACCCCATTCAGTATCTCCCCTTTTGAATGAAAACAATTTTACATTCCAAGCATCAAAGAACAAGTAAAATTTCTCCACTTTAATTCCGAAAGCTCTGGCCGCTAAATAATGACCAAACTCATGAAGAATAACTAAAATCGAAATTCCCAAAATCAATTGGGACGCCATAATCAATGCCTGCATAATCAATTTCTAATGAGGTGCGAAAATAGGGTTCAAAATTCAATTTACCATGAATCAGTTTGGTTTATGTAAATTGAGTGAATCGATAAAATAAAATTCGGTATTCAATCCAACTTTAGTAAAGATAACCAAGTACTTAAAGAGAATAAAGGCAAGAATTAAAGGTTCAAAATCCCCGTTTTTTAGTCACAATCAAGAATCAATTATTAAAAGGAAATCTTGATTTCGAAACATTCTAAGTTAAAACAACTTGATAGAATCGAATAAAATTGAAAAAATGAGGAATGCGTTCTTTGATTATAATTTCAAATTTCATGAAGCATACTACTTGACAAATACGGAATCTGATTCCGTATTTGTCAAGAATCCAAAAATATAAATTAGTTCTTTATTTTATCAATTTCCTTCCAGTTCAAGATATCGGTAAAATCTGTTGAGGAGCTTTGACCTGTAAAAACAACATATGAATTTTTAATATCTGGATTGATTTTTTTCCAATATTTAATTCCCTTTAGAAAATCGTTAGTAAATGTTGCAGCAGATTTAATTTCAACTGGAACTACCTGCGAAGATTGCTCCATTAAAACATCAATCTCGTTGCCAGTTCTATCGCGCCAATAAAATAAATTACTACGTTGACCATTGTTAAAGCGTGATTTTAATAGTTCTAAAATAATAAGATTTTCGAATAAAGCACCACGCAAAGGGTGTGTATTTACATGCGATTCAGATTCAAATTCAAGTAATGAACAACAAAGACCAGTATCATAAAAATATAACTTTGGCATTTGAGTCAGACGTTTGCCTAGGTTATTATAAAATGGTTGTAACCTAAAGGCGATAAAACTTGCCTCCAGAATACCAAACCAACTTAAAATAGTTTTTTGGTCAACACCTGTATCATTTCCAATAGATGTATAATTTACTTCTTGTCCAACACGTGAGGCACATACCTTTAAAAATCGCTGGAAAATCGCCAGATTAGAAATGTTTTTTATCTGCCGTACGTCTCTTTCTACATAAGTTAGCAAGTAGTTGGGATAATAATCTACCGGTTTAATTTTCTTATCATACAAACGCGGATAACCTCCATTAAGAATTAATTTATTTAATGAAATCGAACTATGTTTTCCCGTTTGTAATTCTTTATAACTAAAAGGCAATAAATGTATAAAAGCAATTCTTCCGGCTAAAG
>JBMLPO010000254.1:0-2162 GCA_049242065.1 Bacteroidia bacterium | reverse complement strand
ACTTAAATCGCCTTCTCCAGCTAGTAAAAGTTGAACGGGTAAACCTTTAATCGCTTGGATTAATTCGGGTAAACACCTCCCATCATTCAATGCGCCTTGGTATAAAATTCGAAGTGGCGAATGCGTATTTTGGTTTTCTTCTTTATAGGAATAATAGGGTAAATTTCGAATACAACTGAATGGAATTCCATATGACTTACTGAAAATATCAGCCAATGCTGGACCTACTGTATAAGCTGCATCTGCTAAAGGAATACAAGCATTTTGAATCCACTCCCAAATATTTTTTGTAACTAATCTATTGCTTAATTCTGGCACCTCTGTAAAATATTCATGCGCATCAAAAACCAGTTTTTTGTTTCTTAATATTTTAACAAGCGTACAAGGTAAAAGTGTATCGGTATCAATTGAACCAATGATATCAACCCGTTGAAACATCAAATAAAAAAAGAGACGTATTTGAAATTCTAGATAGAAGAACTTGCCTTTGTTGAATATACATTTCAACCTGAATTGTTCGTAGCTTTTAAAACGAAGCGGAACAGAAACAGGCCAGGCTCTACCAATCAGCAATACATCGAACTCCTCTTGCAAGGTATTGGCTATTCGCTGCATGCGCTGGTCATAATTTAAATCTGTTGTTACGCAGAAAATGATTCGTTTCCGTTCCAAATTAGTTTATCTGATGTATCGAGGCGCAAGATATGCTTGTCGAGTAAAATTCTACAATAATTCGTGATTTCAATTTGGGGATAAGTAGCTAATTGAGCTACCAGATCTTCAATTCGCAGCGATTCTTTTTTTAATATCTCTACAATTTGAGTTTCCATTTTTCTTCTGTCTTGTAATGGCTTTTGTTTCTTATTTAAACAAACATCACAAACACCGCAATCTTCAGCGTCCCATTCTTCAAAGTATTTCAAAAGAATTCTACTTCTGCACAAATAATCTGATTCAGCATATTCCATCATTTTTTGTAGTTTGATGAAATACACTTCTTTTCTTTGTTTATAAAATGCTTTGTCAAAACGAAGGTATTGAGAACCTATTCTTTCAGTATTGAAACTCAATCTTACGGCTTCATTTTGTTCTATATAATCTAACACTCGCTGTTCGGCTAATTTCTTCAAACTTATTCTAATATCGGCTTCTGCTCTCTTGAGTTTACCAGCTATGTATTTTTCAGAAATGATGGTATGTTTTTCAAATAAACCACCATAACTTCTCAATAAAATTTTGAGTAACAAATCATAACGTTCATTTTCTACTTGGTACCTATAAATTTCTCCAGGATCCATGATCATCATGAGTTTTGATGGCTCATAAAAAGAGTCACTCATATGTATCATATCCATTTGTTGTAAGATTGATAATGCCGCTTTTACCAAATAAGCATCGAGTTTTCTGTTTTTACAAAAATCTTCTAAGTCAAACAAAAAACTTCTTTCTGGATTTACACCCAATGGAATGTGCAGGTAAGAGCATAAGCTATCATAAACTATTCTGATATCCTTTTCATCTGGAAAATTTTGATGGAGGCGATTTTCCATTTTCCTTGAATCGGAAGGACCAAACAAAAGCAAACAATAGGCCTTGTTACCATCTCTACCAGCCCTTCCAGCTTCTTGGTAATAGGCTTCAAGGCTATCAGGCATTTCAATATGAATCACAAAGCGACAATCGGGTTTATCAATTCCCATTCCAAATGCATTGGTACAAACCATTACACGGGTTTTGTTATCTATCCAAGCTTGTTGCCTTTTGTTTCTCTCTTCAAAGTTCAATCCTGCATGATAAAAAGAAGAAGAGATTCCTTGTTTATATAACCATTGCGCAATTTCTAAAGTTCTTTTTCTGCTTCTAACATAAATCAACCCACTGCCCTGTACCGAATTTAAAACTTTTATTATTTGTGAATCGATTGATTCGGTTTTTCGAACTACATAACTGAGGTTCTTTCTATAGAAACTTCCTGTAATAACTTTGGCATTTTTAAAATCAAGTTGTTCCTGCATATCAGCAATCACTTGTTTGGTTGCGGTTGCAGTTAAAGCCAAAATGGGCACCTTTGGAAAAAATGGTCTTAAGCTAGCTATTTGTCTGTATTCGGGTCTGAAGTCAAAACCCCACTGACTGATACAATGCGCCTCATCTACTGCAAT
>JBMLPO010000253.1:0-6759 GCA_049242065.1 Bacteroidia bacterium | reverse complement strand
ATGCCTTAACCAAAGCCGTTACCTTCGCATTTTTAATTACCACCATTTCAGCTTCTCATGGCTACAAAACAGAAGGTGGGGCATTAGAAGTGGGTTGGGCAAGCACAAGAGCAGTTGTTCAAAGTTGTATTGCAATTATCTTTTTTGATTTTATTCTTACCCAAATTATGCTCTACAAATGATAGAATTACAAAATCTAAATAAATCATTTGAGAACAGACAGGTATTGTTTGATGTCTCTGCAAAATTTGAGAAGGGAAAATGTTCATTTGTAATTGGAGCAAGTGGTGGTGGCAAAAGTGTGCTGATGAAAACCATGGTGGGTTTAATTGAGCCCGATTCTGGTAAACTAAGTTTTGATGGAAGAGATTTCTTGAAATTAGATTACGAACAAAAAAAGGAAGTAAGACAAGAAATTGGGATGTTATTTCAAGGCTCAGCATTATTTGATTCTTTGTCGGTTGAAGAAAATGTTGCTTTCCCTTTAAGGATGTTTACCAATTGGTCTAAGGAGCAAATATTAGAAAGGGTAAATTTTTGTCTCAAGCGTGTAAAATTGGAAAATGTAAATGCATTGTATCCTTCCAATATCAGCGGAGGTATGAAGAAAAGGGTAGGTATTGCTCGTGCCATTGCATTGAATCCAAAATATCTTTTTTGTGATGAACCCAATAGTGGTTTAGATCCTGTTACATCTCGAGTAATAGATGAATTGATCACTGAAATTACTCAAGAGTATCATATCACAACAATCATCAATTCACACGATATAAAAAGTGTTTTTGATATGAGCGATCACATTCTATTTATTTACCAAGGTAAAGGTTGGTGGAGCGGTAAAAAAGAAGAAATGAGAAGTTCTGGTTCAAAAGAGTTACTAGATTTTATAAAAGCGAGTGAGTTCTAAAAAATAGTTTTTTGTTAAGTTGATATAGGCAATTCTCATTTAGCTGTAAAATTTTAATTGAATTGCTTAAATTTGATTCAATTAAATGACATGAAAAATATAATTTTTCTAAGCTTCTCCTTTTTCTTGGTTTTAGCTTTTTACAGTTCCTGCAAACACGAACCTACTCAGATTTATACTGGTAATCAAACCGACACAACGGGAAACAACAATGGCGGGAATAACAACAATCCGCCTAAAAGTGATTCAGTTTGTTTTAATACCCAAGTATTACCATTAATCATGAACAATTGCGCTATGTCGGGTTGCCATGATAATATTACTAGGGCTGAAGGATTGAATTTAACTACTTATACAGGCATCAGAGCTATTGTAACTCCATACAATACCAATAGTAAATTAATACGTGAAATAAAGAGAACAGATTCTGAAAGAATGCCTCCTCCTCCAATGGCGGCTATGGATACTGCTTCCATCAATTTATTAAAGAAATGGATAAGCCAAGGTGCTACCAATAAAATTTGTATTGATGATTGTGATACCAGCTCTGTAAAATACAGTTCGCATATTGCTCCATTGGTTAACACTTACTGTAAAGGATGTCATCAGACTAGCAATGCAGGCGGAGGAATTGTATTGGAGAACTTATCACAGGTTCAAACACAAGTACAAAATGGGAAATTCTTGTGTTCCATCAAATGGACAGGCTGCTCAAACATGCCCAAAGGCGGAAGTAAATTCAGTAATTGTAATATCAGAAAATTTGAAATCTGGCAGAATTCCGGATTTCCTCAATAATTATGAAAATTAAAAGTATTGTATCGTTGGCATTGGTTTCAATGTTTTTGATTGCATGTTCTCATTATGAAGAACTCTCAAGAAATTCAATCGACAGTAGATCTGGTGATGATGAATCTCACAATCCTGGTCAGGATTGCGGTTCTTGTCATAATAAATCGGGCACAGAAGCAGCTTCAGAGGGCTGGTGGACGGTTGCGGGTACTGTTTTTAAATCGAATGGTTCTGCTCAAAAATCGGCTACAATTGAACTATGGACAAAGCCAGGCAAACAAGGAACGCTCGTAAAGAAACTTGTAACTGATGATTTGGGTAATTTTTATACCAATCAAATCTTAAACTTCCAAGGTGGCGTATATCCTGTATTGATTGCAGGTAGTGGTGAATTAGAAATGGCATCTGCATTTAACGGAGGCAGTTGTAATTCTTGCCATAACGGAACCATTCAATCTAAATTGACAATAAATTAATCTGAATGAAAATGATAAAGAAAATACTCGTTGGATTGCTTTTTATAGGAAGTATTCAATCTTGTTATTATGATAAAGAAGAGGAACTATATCCCAATGATTATTATGGTTCAACAGATACGGGTGCGGTAACTTATAGTGGAACAATTTCCCCATTGATCTCTTCTAATTGTGGCTCTTCTGGTTGCCATCCTGGATATACAACTTATACTGGTTTAAAAGTGATTGTTGACAATGGACAATTAAAGAACCGTGTGATTACATTAAAGAACATGCCAGCCTCGGCACCGCTGAGCACAGCACAAATTGCTAAACTTCAAAAATGGCTTGATGCTGGAGCCCTCAATAATTAATAGAAAGATGAAAAAGTATATCGTATTGTTTTTTTGTTTGGGATTGGTATTCAATTTAAAAGCCCAAGATGATTTGTTAGGTATGTTGCAGTCGGAGGCGCCTAAAAAGGCAGTTCCTGTTATTGCAACATTTAAAGCTCCGCGTGTAATAACTGGTCAGAGTATTGAGCATACTGCCGCCAAACACCTCAATTTTGTGATTTTACATAGGTTTGGTGAAATCAATGGAGGTGCATATACCTTATTTGGGATAGACCAAGCAAATATCAGATTGGCGTTTGATTATGGTATCACCGATCGTTTGCAAATAGGTTTGGCTAGATCTTCGGTAGGTAAAGCATATGATGGCAGCTTGAAATATAAATTGATAGCTCAGAGTAAGGGTAAAAAAGCTATGCCATTCAGTTTAGGTTATTATGGCAATGTTGCAATCAGTACGCTTGAATGGACAAACCCCAATCGTGATAACTTTTTCACTTCACGACTTACTTTTTTCAATCAATTAAATATTGCCAGAAAATTTGGTGATGTATTTAGTCTTCAAGTATCACCAACAATGGTTCATCAAAATTTAGTAGGACCAAAAGCTTATGACAATACCATTTATGCATTAGGTATTGCTGGTAGTATTAAAATTAGTAGAAGTGTTCGTTTTAATTTTGAAACCTATCCGCGATTAACAGGAAGAGACCAATTGAGTAATGCAGGATTAAAAACCTACGATTATTTGGCATTGGGTTTTGATATTGAAACAGGGGGCCATGTATTCCAATTGATGTTTAGTAATGGCAATGGAATGCTTGAACAACAAATGGTAAGGGAGACTACAACCAGTTGGACAGATGCCGGAATCAGATTAGGTTTCAATATTTCTAGAACATTTTCTTTTGATTCAAAAGCAAAGGGAAAAGCTTGGTAGGGTTTTTGCGTTGATACAATAATTAAATCGATTACAATGAAAAAAATAGTTTTGGTTTTAGGATTTGCCTTATTGATGATTCAATTGAAGGCACAAGTATTTTCAACCTCTACAGGGAAGGTAAGTTTCTTTTCAGCTACTCCTGTTGAAGATATCAAAGCAATGGATAGTCATGTGTTGGCTGTATTAAATACCAAAGGGGAATTAGCGGTATTAATCACCAATACACAGTTTGAGTTTGAGAATAAACTCATGCAAGAGCATTTTAATGAAAAGTATATAGAGAGTGAAAAATATCCTCAAAGCTCTTTTAAGGGTAAAATTAATGAGCCTATTGATTTTACAAAAGACGGAGAACACAATGTTACAGTTACTGGAAAATTAAATATACATGGCGTAGAGCAGGATAGAACAATTGTAGGAAAGCTGATCATTAAAAACGGAACAGTGCAATTGATTAGTGATTTCAAAGTAAAAAATGCAGATCACAAAATTGAAATTCCCAAATTGGTAGTAGCAAAAATTGCTGAATCAATTGATGTTAAAGTAGATTGTTTATTGTTGCCTAAGAAATAATAGAATTCAATTCAAATTGAAAAAGCCTGAGGAAATAACTCAGGCTTTTTTTATATTCCCCAACCAACAAGAATGGCGAGTAAAATACCAATCATAATGGCAATTAATTTGCCGGTTTGAAAGCTGTGTTTTTCACTACTTTCAAACAATATGGTGGTAGATATATGTAAGAATGTACCAATAACAAAAGCCATAAAATAATCGAATAGGGATTCAGGTACATGTTGTCCAATAAAGCCACTGCTCAATGCACCCAATGGCGACATGCAAGCATATACCAACATCAAAACAATGAGAATTTTGTTGGGGATTTTAATGCCTTTAAACAAAGTAATCATGGTGAATGTTGCAGGAATTTCATGCAGAAAAATGCCAAAAATGAGTGCGAAACTAGCCTGGTTATTGTCTTGTAAAGCACCAATTGGAATGCCTTCGGTAAAGGAATGAAATCCTAAGCTAAATAAAATACCAAGTGGAATAACTTTGGTTTTTAAATGGTGGTGAATATGCAAATGCCCATGTTCAATTCCTTCAGAAAAACGTTCTAAGAAAACTTGAAACAAGAATCCACTTAAAACAACTAAACCTTTATACGTATCGAATTCCTGAAAGACCTCAGGCATTAAATGAGTAAGTGTTACAGATAACAAATAGGCACCAGCAAATGACAAAAAAAGTTTAAGTTGTTTCTCATAAACTTTTGTGCTAAGCAAAGCAAGTGAGCCTCCAGTTAAAGGCCCGAGGAATAATAAAATAAAACTACTTTCCATTATACAATTGCTGCTTATTTTGCCCAACAAACTTAAGGGTATATTTTGCAAATGACAATCCAAATAAAATGCCAACAAGTGAACCTGTAATTACATCTAATGGATAATGAACACCTACATAAACCTGAGAAAATGCGATAGAGGCAGCCCAAATTATAGTGGTAACCCAAAGCCATTTTTTTGTTCTAAAACAAAGTGAAATAAACATGGCCAATGCAAAATGGTTGGTAGCATGAGCTGAAATAAAACTATAGCCATTGCAACTGTTGATGAGGTGATGCACCATGCCAGATAAACTAGGTTCATTGCAAGGCCTGATTCTTTGAAATGTGTTTTTAACAAGATTGGCACTAAATTGATCAGAGGCCAATACCATCAAACCAATACCCAATAAAATTTTCCAACTATCTGTTTTGTATTGTTTGATGAGAAAAAAAATAAAGATTGCATAAAACGGATACCAAACTTCTTGTTTTCTTAAGATGGGGCAAAGCCAATCTAGAAATGGATTTGACATTCCATTGTTGATGGCAAGAAAGAAAGATTTGTCAAATGCTAATAGTTGTTCAAGCATCTTGTTTTGCAGCTAAAATGATTAATCGTTCAGAGTTTTCCTTGTTATATTCATCTAACTGGTAGTTCCCATAAAACTTTAAAGGCTTAAATCCTGATTCATTCAATAACATAATAAAATCATCCTGAGACAAAGCTTGCACCTGTTCCTGAAAATGGTAATCATTTCCTTGGTCATTGAAATGAATGTCTTTAATAATTTTATTGTTTTCTATTTTCTTACTGATATGAAAAGTAATGCCAGATTCTATTTTAGTTTCAGATGCTTTCATGATTTTTTTGACATAATGAATATTCAAAAAATCAATTAGTAAACTGCCCTTATGATTGAGGATAGAATGAATACTTTGAAGCACCTTTTGATTGGTTTCCATAGAGTCAAAGTATCCAAAGCTAGTAAATAGATTCAAAGCAATATCAAAAGGGAGAGACAGTTGTAAGTTTCTTAAGTCTTGCACCTCAAAATGCAATCTGTCATTTTCAAATTGTTTGGCAAAGTTGATACTTTTTTCAGCCAAATCAACTCCTGTTAATTTATAACCAAGAGAATTCAAATAAATAGAATGTCTTCCTTTTCCGCAGGCTAAATCAATGATTTCGCAATCATGATGAGGTTTGAATAGTTCAACCAGTTTGTCCAAAAACAAAGCGGCTTCTTCTTCATTTCTGTTTTGATAAAGTATGTGATAGTACTTTGAATCAAACCAATCTTTAAACCATTCTTTTTGTTCCATACTATAAAAAAGAAAGGCTGCCAAGAGGCAGCCTTCCGAATTAATTATTTGATATTAGTGATGAGCTGCACATTTTTCGCCACAGCTTTTTTCACAAGCTTCTTTGCTATCACATTTGTGCTCGCATCCTTCCATGCATCCACCTTTTTCATCAGTAGCACATTTGCCTGAATCTTTTTTGCAATGCTCAGCTTCCATTTCGCAAGCACCACCTTTAGCATGTTTCAAACACATTTCTTTTTGTGCAGGTGTACATTGCATACTATCACAATAAGCTGCACATTCTTCTTGAGTCATGTTCATGCATTTTTCCATGTCACAGTTACCCATGTCCATGCCTTCTCCCATTTCTGCACAACACTCTGTTTTAGCGCCATTTACCATTGATTTATCAGCTTTCATTCCGCCTTCAACAGCAATATAAGGAGCAATAACCAATGATACGATTGACATCAATTTAATCAAGATGTTCATTGAAGGACCAGAAGTATCTTTAAAAGGGTCACCAACAGTATCTCCAGTTACTGAAGCTTTGTGAGGCTCAGATTTTTTGTAGAACATTTCGCCATTGATTAAAACACCTTTCTCGAAAGATTTTTTAGCATTATCCCATGCACCACCGGCATTTGATTGGAAGATACCCATCAATACACCAGAAA
>JBMLPO010000252.1:0-4675 GCA_049242065.1 Bacteroidia bacterium | reverse complement strand
CAATGTTAAAAAAGGCGTATAGCTATCTTTTATTACTTAGCTCTTTGTTTTGGCTTGACGCCTCTGCTCAGAATATCACTAAATCTCCTTATTCTATTATTGGCTTAGGCGAAATGGTTTTTGCAGGCAATGCATCAAATTTGGCCATGGGGCAAATTACCCAAGGTGTTCGAAGAAATTATGAAATCAATTGGTTAAATCCTGCATCTTATAGTTCCCTTCGCCAAACCAATATTGAGGCTGGTGGAACTTTCAGTTATGGAAAATTTCAGGGAACCTCTCAATCAAGTGAGGTTAATACTGCTTGGCTTGCTTATTTGAATTTTGGGATGCCTCTTTCTGTTAAAAAGGGAATGGGTGTTGCCTTTGGTTTATCTCCATTTACTGGCGTAGGTTATAATATTGCCTCAACCTTGGTGATTCCAAATGATACTTTTAATATCAATGCCAATTACTTGTATAATGGCAGAGGTGGTTTAAGTAGATTCTATGCAGGTTATGGAATGAGATTACACAAAGACTTGTCTGTTGGTGTAAATTTTAATTATGTTTTTGGTCAGGTAAAAAATACCACTCAGTTATTTATACCATCACAATACAATATGTTCAACCTGAACGAAGACAGGTCTACCTTTGTGCATGGTTCTGTATTTGATTTGGCAGCCCAGTACCACAAAACATTTCGTTTTACCAATTATGATTCAAAGGATAAATCTAGATTTCATCAAGACAGTTTAGACTTTGTGTTTGGAGTCAATTTTAGACCATCTTCAGATTTAAATGCTGAGCAACAATATGTATTAAGGACACTCCCATTAGGTGCTTTAACTGGCTCGAAGGATACAGTTTTGATAACAGATAATTCAAAAGGTATATTAAAAATGCCATCCTCAATTAAAATTGGGATGAGTATTGGAAAAGCTGATAGATGGATGTTGGCGGCTGATTATCGTTCAACAGATTGGTCTAAATACAGCAGTTATGGAGTGAATGATTCCCTACAAACAAGCTTTGGATATAGCATAGGAGGATTTTATTGTCCGGATCCTTATGACATAAAAAACTTCTTTAATAGAATAGAATACCGCGCAGGTTTTAGATACGATCAAACCAATATCAAAGTAAATGGATTGGGTATCAACGAATGGGCCATCAGCACAGGTTTTGGCATACCTCTTGCTAGAAGTAGGTCGAAATTAAACCTCGGCTTTGAGTATGTAGATAGAGGAACCAATGAAAATAATTTGATTAAAGAGAATTATTTTAGGTTCATTATTGGCATCAACTTTAGCGACCGTTGGTTTGTAAGGTATCGTTATGATTAAACAAATTTTCTCGTTTCTGATTTTGACTTGGCTGCTCTCATCTTGCGGAAGCAAAGATGTAGATAAGGTAAAAGTATCTGCTACATCTGGTCCGTTGCCCGTTGAAAGAGGTGTAAATATTGGTATTAGTTATACTGATAGTGGTTATTTAAAAGCCAAAGTATTTGCTCCTTTGCTAGAAAGATATAGTACAGACGAAAAATTGGAGTCGGAAATGAAAAAAGGTATTACTGCCTATTTTTATGGTCCACAAGGTAAAATTACCAGTTACCTTAAATCGAAATATGCGTTTAGAAATGAAAAAGCTAGAACTCTTTTGGTAAGAAATGATGTAATTGTTGTGAATAACAAAGGAGATACCATTAGAACAGAAGAAATGATTTGGGATGAAAAAACAGATATGATATCAACTGATAAAGCTGTTCAAATTCATTCTCCTGATAAAATTATTTATGGAACAGGAATGGAATCAACCACAGATTTTACGCATCCCCGTATATTTAATATCAAAGGAACTGTATATTTAAAACAATAATGGACCGCTGGATTTTAAGAAATTGGTTGATACTTTCTATTGCCTCATTGGCAGTAGGATTTTGGATTGCCTTTTTCGAGCACTTTGTAAAAGACAAAGCCTATATGTTTTTCATTTTGGCTATTGTGTTTTTTTACGTTTGGCTGAAGAAAACGGGAAAACTTTAGCAGCTGCTGCTGGCATCTAGCCGCTAGCTTTTGGCTTTGGATTTCGTAGAAATGAAGCATTACTTTTATAAGGAAATTCTAATAGATTTTAATGGTGAAGTCTAAAAATAGTAAGACATTCCATCATATGAATCTTAAAAGTTGATTTTAAAACTCTATGTTACTTATAGGTAGGAATTAGGCCAGCAGCCAGAGGCCAGTTGCCAGCAGCCCTATCTAATCCACCTCGTTTTAACCATACAAAAAGCTTTCAAGCCTTCTTCGCCTAATTCTCTACCGAAGCCAGATTGTTTGCAGCCACCAAATGGAAATCTAACATCACTTTTCACAATCTGGTTGATATATACCATACCACTTTCAATTTCTTCCGACATGTTTTTGGCTGTTTCAAGGTCTTTGGTCCATATGCTACAACCCAAACCATATTTAGTTTGATTGGCAATTTGTATAGCCTCTTCATCTGTCTCAAAAGTATAAACCGATAAAACTGGACCAAATAATTCTTCTTTAAATGCTCTCGAATGAGCTGGAATATTTCCTAAAACCATAATAGGATGGAAGAAGCCCTTTGAAGGAATTTCTTTTGATTGATAAAGAACTTCTGCACCTTTTTCAATGCTCTCCTGTATCTGGTTTTTTAATCCTTCTAGTAAATCGTAACGAGCCAAAGGACCTTGGTCGGTGGTTAAATCTAACGGATTACCGAATTTCATTTTATCTAAACCAATTTTTAGTTTTTCGGTGAAAGCTGTTGCTAAAGTTTGGTGCACAATAAATCGTTTTGCCGCCACACAACTTTGGCCATTGTTCTGGAAACGAGAGAAAATGGCTTGTTCCATCAAACTATCTAAATCAGCATCTTGTCTAATAATAAATGGATCGCTTCCACCTAATTCTAAAACTACAGGTTTGATTGCTTTTCCGGCTTGTGCAGCCACAGCGGAACCAGCTCTTTCACTACCTGTTAAAGTTACAGCGCTGACTCTTTTATCGGCAATGATACCTGAAATCAACTCATCGCTAGCAAAAAGGGTTTGAATCACACCATGAGGGAATCCAGCCTTCTCAAAAAGAGTTTGAAGTTTGATAGCAGAACGAGGCACATTCGGCGCTGGTTTTACCAATACGGTATTGCCGCTCATTAAAGCAGGAATGGCACTTCTTATTACTTGCCAATAAGGAAAGTTCCATGGGTAAATACCTAATATAACACCCAAAGGTTTATAAGCGATTTCTATTTCAATACCATTTTCAATTTGAGTGGTTTTAGCTGCCAAAACACGCTCCGCATCGCTGATACAATAGTCACAAACACTTGCACTTTTTAGTACTTCTGCCTTAGAATGAGAAAGTAATTTACCCATCTCTATACTCGCAATTTCAGCTAATTCACTGGCATTTTCTCTCAGTAATTTGGCTAATCTTTCTACATATAAAGCTCTTTCGCTAAAACCTAATTTTCTCCAAGTAAGAAAAGCTTTGTTGGCATCTTCTAAAATGATATCTACTTCATCAGCCTGAATAAAATCAAAAGCTGATAGCAATTCTTCTGTAAAAGGATTCACACTTTCGTAAGCACGCATAGGGCGAAATTAGAAAATGTTTTGAATACACAAGTGTAAAAGACCAATTGTTACATTTTTGATAAGAATTGGCCTGTATGTAAATGAGAAACAATGATCTATTTTGGGTTGAATTAACTCAATCCAACAATTTCTCCATTCACCACATCGATTTGCATGGCTGCAGGTTCTTTTGGTAAACCAGGCATACGCATAATTTCGCCAGCAACTGCTACCACAAATCCAGCACCGTGGTTCATTACCAAATTTTCGATGGTGATATTAAATCCGCTTTCTACACCAACTAAGGATGCATTATCGGTAAACGAAAACTGTGTTTTGGCAATACAAACTGGCATTTCATCAGCACCCAATTCTTTTAATTTTTTAATAGCGGATTTGGCTGTTTTGCTAAATGTAATTCCCGAACCTCTATAAATACTTTTTACTATTTTTTCGATTTTGGTTTCAAGTGAATCTGTTAGTTCATAGGTATGGTTGATTGGTCCTGAAGCTCTGTTTTCACAAACATCAACCACTTTTTCAGCCAAAGCAACAGCACCATCTCCACCTTTTGCAAAACCTTCATTGATAGAAAATTCCGTTCCTTTTTGTTTACACCATTCCTGCATATAACCCAATTCTTCTTCGGTATCAAAGCCAAATTTGTTTAAAGCAACCACAACCGACTGACCAAAATTCTGTAGGTTTTCTACATGGCGTTCTAAGTTTAAAAGTCCTTTTTTCAAGCCTTCTAAATTGGGTTGTTTAATAAGTTTTTCATCCACCTTTCCATGTAGTTTTAGTGATTGTGTTGTGCTTACCAAAACACTGGCTGCAGGACGAATTCCCAATTGACGACATTTGATGTTCAGGAATTTTTCTCCACCCAAATCACTTCCAAAACCAGCCTCTGTAATAGCATATTCTCCAAACTGTAAAGCCGCTTTGGTTGCCATAATTGAATTACAACCATGAGCAATATTGGCAAAAGGTCCTCCATGAATAAAAGCAGCACCACCTTCAATAGTTTGTACCAAATTAGGATTGAAAGCATCTTTAAGTAAAGTAACCAAAGCACCACCC
>JBMLPO010000251.1:0-12324 GCA_049242065.1 Bacteroidia bacterium | reverse complement strand
CCATAGTTTTCATCAAAATCTTTGAAATAAAAATCGGAGTTTAAATCAAGACCCAAATGATTGACATCTTTGATAAAGTGTAAAGCATCGGGATTTGCATCTTCTAAAAACGAATTGATTTTAATATGCTTAAACGGCTTAGACAAATCAACCAAAGCGGCACCAGAGTAAACAAAACTGCTGTCATTGATATCGAAATTGGCATCAATCTTTTTGTGTTTAGCTTCTGCATTAAAAGCAATACCTGTGTATCTATATTGATTGAAATCAAATTCAGATGCCTCTATATCAAAGACAGAATGGAGATGATTCAAATCGAAACCTTTTCCATTTACACTGCCTGATAAGCTGATTAATCCCAAAGATTTATTCTCAAGAAAACCACCCAAATCAAAATGAGTTACTTGAAGCGAACCTGAATATGAAGCATCCATTACATCATCAGGTAATTTCATATTCAAATCGGTTTTGATATTACCAAAACGCGTTTCAATATCACCAAAACTTACAAAGTCTGTATAAAACCCTGTATACCTTCCTTTGTAAACTACCTTCCCTAGAATATTTAACATTTGCGGCATTTCAATTCCAGAAATGGTTTGCACCTCCGCAGCATTACTCGATGCATAATCGGCTTCAATATCCATAAAAGTATGGTCGATATCTGGTAAACCAGTTAAACGAGCACTACCTTCAAAATAGGTATCCTTACCATGAGAAGCTTTTATTTTTGAAATATCAAGATTAGCCAATGGACCTTTTGCCAGTCCTGAAACACGGGCTTTGTAGTCATACTCTTTTAAAAAAGGAGCGAAGTAAACAATGTCTTTAAAATCTACATCACTCTCTCTTAAATTGATTCTGAATCTCACTTTGTTTTCGAAATCTGAATAATCATCCCAACTTTTGTAATCGAGACTAAAGTAATCTCTCAATACACTGTGTTTGGTAACCATCTCCATTTTATCTAAGCGAATGGTAGTGGATGAAACTGTAGCAATGGCTTCCATCCTATTGATGGCAAAGCCTGACTTTTCTTTACAAGTAAAATTGTGCAAATCAAAGCGCAACGAATCTTCAATGATTTGAAAATTTCTGGACCTGAAATTGATATCTGTAACCTCCATATTAAATGGATCGTAACCCTCGGTATAGAATTCTTCTGTAGAATCAACCATGACAAAACGGGTATCCATGCATTCCAAATTCTTCAATTCAAGAATAAACGGAGGCGCAAGTGGATCAGGAGGAATGGTATCATTGGGATCCATGAAGGCATTTAAAGCATCGAAACCAAAAGTAGAATCTTTATAGGTAATAATTTTACATAAACCTTCATCTACCACTACATGGTTCAATTTGAATTTGAGTGAATCAACTTGAATACCTGCTAAGTTAAATTGCAAACGACCCGCATAAAACAAGGTATCTGATTTAGGATCACCCATCATTACTTTTCTCAATGAAAAATAAGACCAACCATCATAACTAATTTCTCCAATAGCAATGCGGGTATGAAATTTATCATTCACATAATTACTGATGCGCTGTGTGATATAATTCTGAAAAGTATAACTACTAAAAAGCACATAAGCCAACAGGAGCAGTCCTACAAAGACCGCCAAAATTGAATAGCTTATTTTTATTAACTTTTTAAACACTTAATTGTAGTTTTGCCCAACTTAGTAAAAAATTCTTGGAAGCTCAAGCAAAAGGTATATCGGGCAAAGATAGGATAATTCTTGCCATTGAATCATCATGTGACGATACAGCAGTTGCCATCATGGTTAACGGCGAGATGAAATGTAATCTTGTGGCCTCTCAAAAAATTCATGAACAGTACGGAGGTGTAGTTCCTGAACTAGCTAGTCGTGCGCATCAGCAGCATATTGTTCCATTGGTTTCAGAAGCTATAAAAGCAAGTGGCATTCATACCAAAGAACTAAGCGCAATAGGCTTTACAAAAGGTCCAGGGCTAATCGGTTCATTAATGGTTGGAGCCTCATTTGCCAAGTCATTGGCACAAAGTTTACAAATTCCTTTGATAGGCGTACATCATATGCAAGCCCATGTTTTAGCACATTTTATTGATGAACCCAAACCTGAATTTCCATTTTTAAATCTAACTGTAAGCGGAGGGCATACCCAATTGGTTGTGATGAGAGATTATTTTGATGCAGAAATCATAGGCAAAACCATTGATGATGCTGCAGGTGAAGCATTCGATAAAGCAGCAAAAATTTTAGACTTACCTTATCCAGGGGGCCCTTTGATAGATAAATATGGAAAATTGGGTAATCCTAAAAAATATGATTTTCCCATTTCACATATGCCGAATTTGGATTATAGCTTTAGTGGTTTAAAAACATCCTTCCTCTATTTCATCAGAGATGAATTGAAAAAAAATCCTCAATTCGTTGAAGAAAATCTATATGATATCTGTGCATCTATTCAACATGCCATTGTAGAGCAATTGATGAAGAAACTAGAAAAAGCATGTAAAGAAACTGGCATCAAACAAATTTCATTGGCTGGTGGTGTTTCTGCCAATTCTTATTTAAGGAAAAGAATTTTAGAATGGAGTGAAAAGAAAAAAATGAAAGCCTTCATTCCAGCATTTGAATACTGCACAGACAATGCAGGAATGATTGCCATGGCAGCAGACATTCTTTATCAAAAAGGGATATTTGAGCAATTGGATACCGCTCCATTTGCTAGGTGAGCTTATTGGGGTACTTCCCTTTTAAAAAAGACAAATCCACCTTTACGGTATAGTTCTTTCATCTCAGAATTGACATGTTGATCTAGATTTCCTTCTTTCAAAACGAAATAAGCAGGCTTATCTATTTTGCCACTCATTAACCAAGATTCATCTTCTGATTTTGAATGCCAAGGTTGAACTTTTTTGTAAAAATAATGAGCATAACTTTTGAAGCCAATTGTTTCTACATAACAATCTTCTGCCTCAATATTTTGATAAAATTCAATAGCCGCATGTTGAGAATAAGTTTCAATTCTTGGTGCAATAACTTTTAGCACAACAGGAATAAAAAACGACATAAACAAGAGCAATAAGAAGGCACCTTTAATGGTTTCATGTTTAAAAAGTTGAGCAATCGCCATTAAAACTGTAATTAGCAGAAAAGCCCCCGGATAGGCCTCATAGCCTCTCCAGCCACCATCCATAGACAAGTTCCCTTTTGCAAATTCATCTTGAATAGCAGGTAATAAATCCACCTTAAATGAATCGATAAAAGGAATTACCATAAACAACATGGCCAATAAAAAGCCAATCAATCCTATCAAACCAGTTTGCCAAATGCTCATAGGTTCTGCTTTATGAAACAGCAATACAATTTGGTAAGCTGCCAAAAAAGTTAATGGGATATAACACAAAGAGCTGTAATGAACAATTTTGGTTGTAACCAAACTAAATAGAATTAATACAACCCAAAACATAATTTGCATCATCCCAACAAAACGAGCATGCTCACTGTGATGATTTGCAATTTTCCTATTGAAAATAATCTTCAATGCAATGATAGAGGAAGGAAATGCGCCAAATAATAAAACCAAAGGATGATAATAAAAAGGTTGTCCATGGCCCGCTACCGGATGGATAAACAAATCAACTTGGTATTTAAAAAATTCAACCAAAAAAGATGGACCATTCTGAAGGGTTTCGTAACCAAACCAAATGATACTTACTAAGAAAGAGGAAACAAAAACCTTCAATATATCTTTCCAAGAAAAGAAAAGCTGAAACCTTTTGATAGTCCAATAAACGAGGAATGTCAATAAGACTATAATGACAGCAACAGGACCCTTGGTTATAATGGCTAATCCCATAAACAAGCCCATTAGCCAAGCATGTTTATTTTTATTTTCTGCACCAATAAACAAATAAAATTGATAGATAGAACTAAAAATAAATAGATTATAAAGAGGATCTATGATACCTGTTTTAAAATACAAATGCGGAGTGATTGAGCCCGTGATTAACAATACCCAAAAAAATGCGAGAGTCCTCCCATGAATTCTTTTACCGATATGAAAGACCAATAACAAAGTAGCAATACCCACCAGAGCATTAGGGAAACGAGCAGCAAATTCATTCACACCAAAAATCTTCATCGAAACAGCCTGTAGCCAAAAGAACAAAGGAGGCTTTTCCATAAAAGGTACAAAGTTGATTTGTACTTGTTGGTACTTGCCACTAAGGAGCATTTCACGAGCAGATTCCGCGAAATTGATTTCATCCCAATCAAATAAATGAACAGCACCTAAAAACGGAATAAATAAAATGGCACCCCATACTGAAACAATAAGCCAATCGTATTTTTTAATCAATTCCCTCATAGTAAAATTACATCTTCTTTAAAACCAGATTTTTGTTAAAAATCAAATAGAAAAACAATGCACCAAAGGTAAAGCCAAATAAAGAACCAACAAGGGTATCAATGAAGAAATGTTGTAATAAATAAATCCGGGTGAAGGCTACAAAAACAGCAAGTAAGAGGAAGGCAAATTTTAGATATGGATTACGAACATAAAATGCCAGTACAGAATAAATAGAAAAAGCCGCAGTGGTATGACCAGAGGGAAAGCTATTGTGGTAATTCAATTCTATTCCCTCAACAGGGTGTATACCCGCAAACTCAGATAAATAATACATGGGGCGATGATAATCAGAAAAAACAGTATGTTTTAACAATTGAACCAATCCAGAACTAATGGCATAAGCCAAGATGATTGTTAGGCCTAATTTCTTATCGTAGAAAAACAATCCAATACCGATAAAGACTACCCAAAATCCATCACCTAGATAAGTTCCAAAAGAATTGATGATATCCAGAAAATCGTTGTGGTAAGCGTTTATTTTGATACTGATATCAGCTTGAGGAATGACAGCAGAAAGGTAGGCACCTAAGAGCAGGATTATTCCATAAGGCAAAAGAAAAGGCGTTTGAGATTTAATTAAAGGACCCATTTAAAAACAAAAATGCAACTTCAAAAGGTATGAAGTTGCATTTTTTTAAAAAAAATATTGATTTGATACTATTTACAACCCACTTTAAACTTAGGCTGCTCAATGGTCCTATCTAGAGCTGAAGTATATACTTTTCTTCTCACTGTACATTCAATCTCTTTGATTTTCTCTGAAGGCTTTAATCCGAAGAACTCGCGAGGAATCATTGTCAATGAGAACATTCCTGTTGCTTCATCCTTCATCATCTGTAATTTAGGATTATTAGCAGTTAAGAAAAATGAATTAGGCTGATAAGTAACAGTTGTAGATGAAACTGTATCAGTTGCAGTGCATTTGATCCACATAAATGCATCACCTGCAGCTAAGTCTTTCATACCTGGATTGGTATCAACAGGGTTATTATAAATCAAAGTTGTTAATTCATTTTCATTGATGATAGCTGGGAATTGGTAAATAAAACCTCTAACCAATTTGGGCGCATTAATGACAATAGTAAAATCCTCTGTTTTTAAATCAGGATCACCATAACCACCACCATCTTTTGGCTTAGCAAGAAACTTAATTCCTTTAGAATAAATTTCAGAAGCAGCTACTTCATAAAACTCAGTTGGAATCATTTCATAATACCAAACCTTTGGACCTTTAGATTCATCTTTCTTCATCACCAGGACATCGTTTGAATTCTTCCAAGGCTTATCACCGGTACCATTTACTTTTGGGTTATCACCTTTCAATTCAACCGGACTCCATGTCCAGATATGAAAAGGACCTGGTAAATCTTTACACGATGTATTGGTGGTTTTATCAAAATCAACATACAATCTGATGGGTTGAGTTACATCTGGATCCTCTGGTTCAACCCAAGCAGCTTGACCGAAAACCCCTAATGAAAAACATGCCATGACGGCTACACTGAAAAGACGTTTAAATGTATTCATGTTTATTTTCTATTAAAGGTTAAAACAAAACTTGAAGCAACGGCTGGAGCCTTATCATTTTTACATTGTAAAAACACCTCACGCACCAATTTTAAATTGTCTTGAGGACGAATAGGCCCACCTAATTTTAATTTTACTGTATTCCCTTCTACTGATTTAAAAGTAACATATAGAGGAGCAGCATCGTCATCAAACGACCAGGTTCCAGAGGTACCTCCAAAAAAGTTAACAGGAACACCAGTGGTATCTACAGTGAAAGTATTACCTGAAAAAGTAATATTTGGCATATTACCTTTTGAACTGAAATAGTTAGTTAGGTTATAAGATTCACGGGTTAATGATCTCTCATCAACCTGAACTGCTTGCACCATGGTCCAAGCAGCAGTGATACCTTCCACCTTATTTGCTGGAGCGCCAATCTCTTTGAGCTCCTTTTTACAGGCTGAAAAAAGCAGACCTGTTAGCATGGTTAAAACGATTATTTTCTTCATAAAAAATTGATTATTCACAATTACCTTCTTCATTAAATACAAAAAAACTGGTACGCTCATTTACAGGAAACTGCAAAGCTAAGCCAGGGCAATTCCATCTTGAATCGCGTATTTTAACAGTAGTACCTGTAGGATCTTCTTTTGCTCCAATTCTTTTTAAATCCTGCACACGATCACCTTCAATAGGGAATTCCAAGCGACGTTGTTTGCGAGCTTCAGCAATGATTTGAGAAGCCGAAGCATTAGCAGGTAAATTATTCACGTTAGAACCATAAGCTCTACTGATAATTGCATTTACATCCTCAACAGCCGTTGTTAAATCAGTTCCTAATTGCGCATTGGCTTCAGCACGCATCAGTTTTAATTGAGTTAAATACAACATTGGCACACTTAAGAAATCAAAATCAAATTTCTTAATGCCGTAGGTTTCAGTGCTTGTTCCTGCATTGAATACCGCATAAAAATTAGAACGCTTATCAGCAGGATCTGCAGTACCGGCTAAATACAAACTTCTAGACAATCTGAATGGAGCAGGGTTGGCAGGATTCACAATTCTAAAATTACCAATAAATCTTGCAGCTCTGTTATCTTGAGTTCCAGTGCTTACGAAACTAAAAATATTCTCTGGAGAAGTAAGTGCATTTTCAAAGCGATTTAAAGTGGTGTCCATTGAATAAGAAGGAATCACCGCATCACACAATTCTTTTGTTTTGGTATAATTATTCATTTGGAAATACACTTTTGCTAACAAAGCACGAGCAGCATTTTTACTAGCATAATTACCATTGCTTTCAGGAAGGTTGGCGATGGCATCATTTAAATCTGAAATGATAAAATCATAAACCGCAGCAACTGTTGAACGTGGCAATGGATCTGTATTGGAATTCTTTTTAATTACAATTCCAAGATGAGAATTATCTGGAGTATAACCATAAGGTTGTGCCCATAAACGAACAATATCAAAATGAGCAAGGGCTCTTAAGAATTTGCCCTCTGCAATCATTCTCACTTCAGAAGCAGGATCAACTGTAATAGATTTTTCATTTAATTTCTCCATCAAATAGTTGATACGAAAAACAGGGCGATACATTTCTGTATACAAACCACCCACATCTGAATTGAAGAAATTGGTGGTGCGTAAATAAATAGGAACAACGAATCCACTTTGTGGTTTTTCTAGGTTATCACCCAATAATTCATTGAATAATTGAACCTGACCATTGTATTGGTTTGCCAAAGCATCGTAAGTTGAATTTAGCAATGCTTGTAAATCAGCCTGACTTTTAACCGCATCTTCTTCAAGTTGAACTCCTTCTGGTTTAACATCTAGCCACTTGCGACAAGAGCTAAGTGAAAGAAGGGCGAATGCGATGATGAATATTTTCTTCATAATTCTTTTTTTACTTATTAATTCTTACTGATTAAAACTCAAGATTTAATTGAATTGAATACGATTTTTCTTGAGGAGGTGTCAAGTAAGTAATGTTCTGAGCACCCATGTTTCTCGATGTATTTAATGCACCTGTTCCACCACCTTCAGAGTCTCTACCAATTTCAGGATCTAAACCATCATAATTAGTAAGTGTAAAGACATTGGTAGCAATAGCAGAAATTCTTAAGCTCGCAATATGCATTCTTTTACAAGTTGCTGCAGGTACATTATAAGCTAAAGTTAAATTACGTAATCTGGCATAACTACCATCTTTTAACCACAAAGTAGTATTACTCCATTCATCAGGTAAACCATAAGTACGGAAATCTTTCGTCAAACGAGGGAATTTAGCAATATCGCCAGGCGTTCTCCAACGGTCGTAAACACGTGGATCCATGTTCCAATCGGTGATCAATGAAGCTTGACGTTTTTGTGATGACTCATAGATATTACTTCCAACACTGAAAATTACTAGCATACTTAAATCCCAATTTTTATATCTGATATTGTTGGTGATACCACCGATTGCATCAGGAAGAATTTTACCTACAGCAGTTCTGTTGCTGTTATTGTACACAAAGGTTTCATTGCCATTGATATCTAAATAGATTGGGCGACCTGTTGCAGGATCAACTCTAGACCAACGAATGAGGTAATTGGTTCCTACAGGATGACCAACTACTACGCGAGTATCATTGGTACCACCACTCACTGCATCTTCGCTATATACACCAATAGAAGTAATTTCATTGTAGTTTCTTGCAACGTTGAAATTGGTTGTCCATTGGAAGTTTTTGGTCATGATATTTCTTGATTTGAAACTCAATTCCACACCTCTATTTAGGATACCCCCAACATTACTCCAATAAGTAGGGAAACCAACTGAAGCAGGAATGCTTAATTCCATCAAAACATCTCTTGTTGTTTTTTCATAGTAATCAACTTCGAAAGTTAAACGGTCTTTGAAGAATCCAATTTCTAAACCTAAATCGTAGTTGTCAGAAGTTTCCCAACGTAAGTTTGGATTAGGCAATTTGGTTGGGAATAAAGTTCCATTGCCATTATACGTAATATTATTAGATGCAGAAGAGTAGGTTCCATAACGTGCATCATCAGGAATACCAGCATTTCCAGAACGACCCCAACCTGCACGAATTTTCATGAAAGAAATAGTTCTATTGTCTTTTAAGAATTTCTCTTCTGATAAAATCCAACCAGCAGATAATGAAGGGAAAGTTGCCCAACGGTAATTTTCACCAAAACGTGAAGAAGCATCTACACGGTAAACAGCTTGAACATTGATTTTTCCTTTGTAATCGTAGTTAGCACGACCAAAATAACTTAAGAAAGCCCAATTGGTTCCATTGTCAACATAGATAGGAGAAGTCAATAAAAACTCTGGACTATTTACATACATATCAGGGACATTTGAAGCGAAAGTTCTTCTTCTTAAAGTATTCGCTCTTTGGAACTCATTACCACCCATTACAGAGAAGTTATGATTTTCACCAATTTTAGATAAGTATGTAGCAGTTACATAGTAGTTGAAGTTTTTAACAAAAGCCATTCCTCTGTAAGCATCACCATCATTGGCTTGACCAGTAATTTCTGAAGAACGCCATTGGTCGTCTTGCAAATTCATATAATCATAACTTGCTTGACCACGTACAATTAAATTTTTGATTGGAGTGATGTCAACACTGATACCATTTAAAGCTCTTAACTCTTCAGTTCTCCATTTCATGTTGTTCATATCACGAACTGGATTGCTACCACCTCTGTACCAAGTGCCATCAGCATTTTTAATAGGATAAATTGGTAAAGCAGTAGACATGGCAGCACCTAAACCACCTGACCAAGCTGCATTCACACGGTTGTTTACACCACTACTCAATGAAGAATTAAATCCTAATTTCAACCATTTCGCAGCTTTATAATCCATATTTAAACGACCAGTAGTTCTAACGAAATTGTTACCTCTTAAATAAGAACCATTGTCATCATAAGAGATATTCATTTGTGTATTTAATTTCTCACCACCTTTTGCAGCGCCAAAAGTATATCCATGTTTTAAACCGGTATGAACAGTTTCATCAACCCAATCTGTATTGTTGGCGTTAGCCATATCATAAGTAATACCACCTGGAAGAGGTGCTCTTCCTGCATTACCATCATTTTCCCAAGCCTCTTGATTTAATTGTAACCACTCTTTTGAGTTTAACATACGAGGTCTTGCTGTAGGCAGAGAAACCCCTGCGCGAGCAGAAGCTGTTAATTTCCATCCTGGCTTTTTAGCTCTTTTGGTAGTGATTAAAATTACACCATTTGCACCACGAGAACCATAGATAGCGTTAGCTGCAGCATCTTTTAAAATTTCAACACTTTCGATATCATCTGGGTTGAGGGTGGCCAAAGGATTATTATTCATACCACCACTATTTCCCATCATGAAATAATCTTGGGTAATTGGAATACCATCTACAACATATAAAGGATCACCACTAGCAGAAATTGAAGATATACCACGTACACGAACAATGGAAGCTGCACCAGCTAATCCACTACCCACTGTAACTTGAACACCTGCTGCTTTTCCTTGCATAGCAGCTTCAAAACTTGGTACTGGCAAATCATTTAATTCTTTACCTCCAATTTTTGAAACGGAACCAGTCACCTCTCTTTTACGTTGAACACCGTAACCAACTACTACTAATTCATCCATTTGTTTTAAGTCCTCTTTCATCACAACCTCAATATTCACTGAGTTTGCACCTAAAGTAACTTCTTTTACAATTGATGCATATCCAACAGAAGATATTTTCAACTTGTAATTTCCTGGCTTTAAGCCTTTGATTTCAAAAGCCCCTAAAGCATCTGTAACAGCACCCGTATTGGTTCCATCAACCTTAACAGTAGCGCCGATTACTGCCTCTTTTTTATTGTCTGTAATCATACCCCTAATGCTTTGCGCATGGGCCATGCTTACACCAATTAGCAGAAATAAAAAAATCAGTAATTTTTGTTTCATCTCTTATTAATTATTGTTTGTTTCTTTTTTGATTTCAATTTCAGAATGTAGAATGCAAGTAATTCTATCCTTTTTACTGAATAATCAATATAGAGGAAAGGCAGGTATGAGGACCTGCTACTTACATTTAACGCCCTAAAATAATTTATTGAGTGGATTTGTGCAAATAAGGCGGGTAAAAGTTATTTACTATTTACCCGCCATATTAATTTATTCACTAACAATCAATTGTTTAAGCTCTGTAGAATTACCATTATTCACTTGAATAAAGTATAAACCTTTGCTGATGCCACTTAAATCCAAGTCGCAAATCCATTCATTCTGGGCTCTTGGGTTGAATGAAATGTTGATGTTTAAATCACGACCATTTACATCAAACAATTTAACCACAGGAGTTTCAGAAACGTTAGTTACAACTAAAGAAACTTTTGATTGAGCCGGATTAGGGAAGATATTCAATTGAGAATTCAATCCTTCTGATTGAGCAACTGAACTTGGTTTTGTTTTTGGGTTTAAATTTACATCAGTATATACTTTGAATTCACCAGGATTCAGTGTTATTCCAGTATTTACATCAGTAATTTGAATAGAATCACCTGACATATAATCATACCACCAACCTGTTTTTTGGAATACAGGATTCATGGTAATAGTAACCATATCAAAATTAGTTAATGTAATAGAATTCATGCTTGGGTCTGATACTTTTAGAAACTTACCAGTGCCTGCCACATCGTATGAATAATTATCAGAACCAAAAGAAGGATGCTGTTTTAATTTTGCTAAGGCAGCAGTTGTATTATACAATTGTCTTCTTGCTGGTTCTGTATTGTAATTCCATAAAATAGGTTTGTTACCTGTTCTTCCATTTTGGTCGATACTGATATCATATCCCAATTCACCAATCTGCCAAATGATTTTTGGTCCTTTTAATGGTAATAACATTGCCATTGCAGCGCCAACTCTGCGCCGAAACTCTGGTGCATCCGCAATGATGGCTGCACGGCGAAGATGCTCAGCGCTGGGTGCGGCCAGATCAAGGAGCGCCGGCGCTTTGTTCGTGGAAATGCCACGGATGATCTTCGGCGTGCCATCCACCGCTGCAAAAAGCGCTTCGTCCGAGGCAGTGATCAGGTCCGCAGGGTCGGCAGCATCGAGATCAAAGAACGCCGCCTGCGCGGCATTGCCCGGAGAGTAACCGCAGAAGCAGCCGGTATAGGCGCGGGGTTCGCCGCCGCCGAAACGTGTCACGAGTTCAAGCGGACGGAAGGTTTCGAGCTTACTTTGCACCTTTGCCTTGTGCGCAGCCTGAAGCAGCTCCGCCCAGAGCGCTGGGCTTCTGGTCGCAAACTGACGCGCGAGATGGATGGTCGCCTCGACGTCACCAAGCGCGTCATGGGCATTGTGCGCGTTGAGCCCGTTGGCAGGCGCAACCCGGTCAAGCT
>JBMLPO010000250.1:1106-7042 GCA_049242065.1 Bacteroidia bacterium | reverse complement strand
ATTGCCGTAGCGCCTGCAGTATTTACCATATTATACTTAGGCGAAGACAAGTTGGGAGAACTGCTGATTTTGAGTCAGGTAGTTCTGAGTATTCAACTAGGATTTGCCATTGTTCCATTGATTCATTTCAGCTCTTCAAAAGCCATTATGGGCGAATTCAGAATTTCAAAATGGATGACCATTGTTTCATGGATTGTTGCCATTGTAATCATTGGTTTGAATATGAAATTAGTAATCGAAGAAGTTTCTGGTTTTTTGGATAGTGAATACGGAAATGTTTTCATCCTTAAACTCTTAGTAATTCTTGTTGTTTTATTTGCACTTTCCTTATTGATTTGGATCATAGCTGCTCCACTTTTCAAAAAGATTATTCACAAACAAATTATCCCTCATGGTGGTGCACAATCTTTGCAGCTCAAAAAGGTAGATGGATTTAAAATTATTGGAATTGCAGTTGATTTTACTTCCACTGATATGTCAAGTATTTCATATGCTTTACACTTAGGTGGAATCAAAGCCAATTATATTTTAATACATGTTGTTGAATCGGCTGCGGCTAGGCAATATGAAGGTCAAGTTGAAGACTCAGAAACCAAAGCAGATAGAGAGTATTTATTGTCATATACCAATGAACTCAGTAAAAAGGGTTATAACATCAAACCTTGTTTGGGTTTTGGAAATAGGGTAGAAGCCATCTCAAAATTTGTTAAAGAAGAACATACAGATTTGTTGATTATGGGAGCCCACGGACATCAAACCATGAAAGATTTTATCTTTGGTTCAACTGTTGAGTCGGTAAGACATAAATTGGAAATTCCTGTTTTGGTGGTGAAATAAAAGTGCAGTTTTTATTAGTGATTTCTTTGCTTAATGAGCAATTTAATCATCTAAAAGATCTCGCTGATTCTTCAATTGTCATGTGGTTTCAAAGCAATGGAAAAGAGGAATAAAAATAGTGATGTCCATTTTGAATAGGCAATGATGAAATTTTTATCCAATGATTTACCAGTGATCGATTATTAAAAAATGGGAAGTCCTTTTTCTAGGATTAAACTAAAAGTGTTTTCAATCTAAAATCAGGGTCATTTTTATAGAATGAAAAAGAAACCTAGTTTCCAACTTATATTTGCCAAATGATTTGTCCATTTGAAATAGGCGATGAAAAGAAATTTTCAAAACTAGTTCTGTCGAGTGATACCGCAAGTTTCGATAGTGGAGAGGTACATCCTGTTTATGCAACTTTTGCTTTGGGCAGAGATGCTGAATGGTGTTGCCGATTATTTGTTTTGGAAATGAAAGAAGAAGGGGAGGAAGGTATTGGAACATTTCTTACGATTCAGCATCACTCACCAGCCTATTTGGGAAGCCAAGTTGATTTTACAGCTAAAGTAAAATCCATACAAAAAAACGAGATCATTTGCAGCTATGAAGCAAAGGTTGGCGAGCGTTTGGTAGCAAGCGGAGAACAGGGACAAAAGATTCTCAAAAAGGAAAGATTAGAATTGTTATTCGAAAAAATTAAACAAGACAGTGAGTAAAACAACAGGAGTTAATATAGTCAATAAGAAGGCCTCATTTGAATTTCATCTTCTTCAGAAATATACGGCAGGCATTCAGCTTACAGGTACAGAGGTGAAATCGGTCAGGCTTGGAAACGTGAATTTAAATGAAGCATTTTGTTTCTTTAAAAACGATGAGTTATTTGTGCGTGGAATGAATATTGGAACTTTCAAACAAGGTTCATATAACAATCATGAAACATTAAGAGTGAGAAAACTTTTATTGAAAAAAGCAGAACTGTCCAAGCTTCAATTCAAATCAAAAGAAAAAGGATTTTCAATTGTGCCGATCAAATTGTTTGAATCGGAAAGAGGATTTTTGAAATTAGAGATTGCATTGGCTCAAGGTAAAAAAGCCTTCGACAAACGCGAAAGTATCAAAGAAAGAGATGTAGAAAGAAGCATGAGAAGGAACCAAGAATAAAACAAAAATGCCGGAATGATATCCGGCATTTTTGTTTGTAATAAAATACTTTTTAGAATTTAATTCCTAAACGAACCCCTCCAGCATTTGCGCCAAAAAAGCTATTCGAACTGCTACCTAAAATCTTCGTAGTTGATGGTGAACCGCCGCTCAAGGTAGTTTTGATTTCTCCTTCACCTACATTATTCATACTGAACAATCCCAATCCAAATTCACCTCCAATATATACACCATCGAATATATAATAATCTGCACCCAAAAATAATCCAGCACCAAATCCAAAAGAGTTACCATTTTTTTCATAATAACTATTCCCTTCAATTACATCACCCACCATTGGATTAGGATTAATGGCATTGGTAACTTCTATTTTTTTTCCGCCTATAGAAGTTAATCCAATCTGTCCACCTATGTAAGGTGATAATTTATTGGTTCCTTCAAAGTGCATTTCATAACCTGGAAAAAAGGCTAAACCAAATCCATTAGACGTATTCACCGTTGCATTTACTCCAGAACCTGCAACATTCAAGGTGCTTGAGCCGCCACCCAAGCCTAATCTCAATCTAATTGCACTTAGGTCGCTAATAAAATAACGTAAACGAATTTCAGCTGGAGCTCCTGTACCATTTGAATTTAATCCATAACTAATAGGCTTATCCCCAATTTGAAAGTTGAGTAATACTTCTGCAGTTTTCTCGCCCTCAGCAGGCTTTTGTGCAAATGCAAAAGTTCCTGCCAAAGCAAAAGCAGAAAGTAAAATTGATTTTTTGAAAAGTTTATTCATTGTTGGCTACAATTATTTATTTCACACAAATATATTATTGTAGTGCAATTCTGAAAGTCTCTTGGATTTAATTTGGCTTAAATTTACCAGGCCTGCTCTCCAATTAATGGTACAAACCTAAATTTAGTTAAAGGAATGGCTTCAATTTCCCCGTTGGCTTTTTTTACCAATGAGTGCATTATTTGTTCTGATTCATTGCCAACAGGGATGATCATGATTCCACCCGGTTTCAGTTGTTTAACTAGAGCCATTGGTACTTTGGGCGCTCCTGCAGTTACAATAATCTTATCATAAGGACCTTCTTCCTCATGCCCAATTGATCCATCTCCACAAATGAATTTTGCTTGCATGCCCAAATCATTTAATAGCTTTTTGGTTTTAATAAACAAGGCTTCCTGCCTTTCTATTGTCACCAAATTCACACCCATTTCTATCAATACCGCAGCTTGGTATCCAGAACCAGTGCCAATTTCGAGTACTTTATCACCTTTTTCTATATGCAAAATTTGAGATTGAAATGCTACAGTATATGGTTGTGAAATAGTCTGTCCGCTACCTATTGGAAAGGCTTTGTCTTGGTAAGCATGGGATCGAAAATCTTTATGTATAAACAAATGACGAGGAATTCTTAACATCACTTCTAAAACATTCTTATCTACGATTCCCTTTTGCTTCAATTCCTCAATCAGTCTTTTTCTAGCTCCTTTGTCTTTATATGTATCTTGTTCCTTGTTCAACTCAATCATACTACGAATTAAAGGTTTCAGCTCCTTAAAAAACTGCCCATATTTTGAACAATGCCCGATTTTTCGGTTTCAAGTGTATATTTTAACTGATAAACGTATACCCACTTGTTAAAATCTAATCAGCGAATGTCGCACTTAAGGAGTTTTCTAAAGATATTTTTGTTTTGAGATAATACCCGTATGATCAAAATCGCTGTCGTTGGTGCCAACGAAAAAAGCAAAAAGCAAATTGAGAAACTTCTTGAGATCAAGGAGTTTAATCTCATTGGTTTTTATGATCATGACGAAGAAAGTTCTAAACTACTTGAAAGTACTTGTTCTGTTAGTAGATTCGATGATTTTAATGACCTTATTAGAAGAGCAGACGCCATCAGCATTCTTTCTCCAGTTGGTACCCATTTCCAATATGCCTCAAATGCTATCAGAAATTTAAAACATGTTTTTGTTAAACAGGTTTTAAGTGAGAGTTTAGATGAAGCCAAAGAATTAAATAAACTTGCTGATGAGGCCAATGTGCAATTGTACGTTTCTCATCATGAGAAATTTCATCCCAATTATCAGTTATTAAAACGTTTAGTTGATCAACCATTTTATATTGAGTGCAGCAGATTTGATGCAAACGTGATTAATTACAGTACAGAAAATTTGGTTTTCGATTTGCTAATAACCGACTTAGAATTGGTCATGAATATGGTCAAGTCAAAAGTAATGCGCGTTAGAGCAACAGGAGCTTGTTTACATTCTCAATTGGTAGATTTCATCAACGTGCGTATTGAATTTGCTAATGGTTGTGTCTTAAATATGGTTTGTGGTAATTTCGATTCTGAACAAGGAAATAAAATGAGGTTTTTTCAAAAGAATAAAACTTTTGGTTTGGATCTGGATACCTTTAAAATTTCAATGCTTAATTCGAGCGAGCCTGATAATCAGGAACAAGTATTAAAAACTGCCAAAACTCGCCAAGCCCCTGATATGATCAAAAGGGAGCTTGAATATTTTGCTCAATCAATTAATAATCATGCACTTCAATTAAGAACTCATTCAGATAATTTTGAGACCTTAGAAGTTGCACATGCAATAATTGACAAGTTAAATATCACCAAAAGATAATACTTTTGCCCGCTCAGCGTTTTTTTTGATTCATGAATCCACTAAAAAAAATCTTCTATATCGGGCTTTTAGGAGTTCTGTTTCTTTCGGCATGCAAAAGTAAAGAGGTAATGATACCTTCTTATTTATTTGCAAAACCCTACACTTTTACTACTAAAGATGATAGGTCGGAAGGTGCAGCCTCATCTGATATTAAAGATTATTGGATATTTGAGAATGAATACATCAGAGGAAGTTTTGGTATTCCTTCAGACATTCCCATTCAAAAAAACGGAAAAACTCCTATTAGGGTTTCTGCCGGAATTAGACGTTCTGGGCAGGAAGAGGAAAGAATGATTTATCCTCTTTATAATAGTTATACAACCAATGTAGATTTAAAGCCTAATCAAACCGATACCATCACTCCAACTTTTACTTACTTGGAGAATTGTGTGTTTAAGTTCATGGAGGATTTTGATAAAAACGGAGTGGAATATGAATACAATCCGGCTTTTAAACAAGTAGGCGATACCATCATTAAAGAAAAAAGTTCTGCTAGTTGGAGTCCAGATTCTTATTCAGGAAAAGTGGTTTTGAACCACGATAACAGTATTCTTGAAATCTATTCTGAGGTTTTTAAATCCTTACCTAAATTCTCTCCAATGTTTTTCGAATTGGATTATAAAAACAATGTTCCTTTTACAGTGGGGATTTATGTTACAGAATCAGATGGATCTGTAGATCAGGTTCCATTGATTGTGCTCAAAGAAAAAGATACATGGAATAAACTATATTTCGACCTTGAATCAGAGATTTCGTCAAGACCTGCAGATACACAATATAGAATCTTTTTAAGATTTAGTAATATCATTGCGGCACCAATTGCAAATCCTGAAGTATATATTGATAATTTGAAGTTGATTTACCTTGATTAATAAACGGAAGTTACATACCAGTCTTTTTATCGTGAGTGATGCATTTATTGCGGCATTCAGCTGGACTTTGTTTTTTGCTTACCGAAAATTCATCATTGAACCAGATAAATTTGGATATAAAATTCCGCTTGAACTCGATAAAAACTTTTATACAGCTTTATTGGTAGTTCCGGTTTATTGGTTTGCGCTCTATTTTTTATCTGGGCATTATAAAGATGTTTGGAGGAAATCAAGGATCAATGAGATTTCAAAAACCTTTTCAGTTACTGTTGTTGGTGTTGTTTTATTGTTTTTTATTTTATTGATTGATGATGAAGTGAAATCTTATCAATCTTATTACAAAAGCACACTTACCCTATTTGTTTTACATTTTAGTTTAACAACCCTTACTAGGCTTTT
>JBMLPO010000250.1:0-1096 GCA_049242065.1 Bacteroidia bacterium | reverse complement strand
TTTAAGGAAAAAGAAGATTGGGTTTAATACCATTGTTGTTGGAAACAATGAAAAATCCCTCCAGTTGGTAAAGGAATTAATAGACCCTCATCTTACCCAAGGATTTATAGTGAAGGGATTTGTGAGTTATAATGGAGATGCAGATGATCATATTTTAAAAGACCTAATTCCATCTTTAGGCACATATGCTGACTTACCCAAACGAATAGCTGAATATAATATTGAAGAAGTAATTATTGGAATTGAAAGTTCTAAACATGCCGAAATCAATAAGGTTACCAATGTTTTAGAGGACCAGCCGGTTACTTTGAAAATTATTCCTGATTTGTTCGATTTAATGAGCGGACAAGTTAGAATGAACAATGTAATTGGAACTGCATTAATTGAAATCAACCACGATGTAATGCCTCAATGGCAAATAGTAACCAAAAGGTTGATGGATATTTTTGTTTCTTTGTTTGTGCTGATTGTCTTCTCTCCACTTTTTTTAATTGTTGCCTCCATGGTAGCTTTTAGCTCTAAGGGTCCCATTTTTTATAAACAAATACGCTTAGGACTCAAAGCCAAGCCTTTCCATATTTTAAAGTTTAGAACCATGTTTGTGGATGCAGAACATTTAGGTCCACAATTGTCTTCCCACAACGATAAGAGAATCACTCCATTGGGTAGAGTATTGAGAAAATATAGATTAGATGAAATTCCTCAGTTTTTTAATGTATTGATTGGTGAAATGAGTTTAGTAGGTCCAAGACCTGAACGAAAATTCTTTGTTGATCAGATAGTGAAGATTGCACCTCATTACAGACATTTACACCGAGTAAAACCAGGAATTACATCTTGGGGACAAGTGAAATTTGGCTATGCAGAAAATGTAGAGCAAATGGTGGAAAGGCTAAAATTTGATATTTTATACATTGAAAATAGGTCGATAGCCGTAGATGTGAGAATCTTAATCTATACGGTCATGACCATCCTTCAGGGTAGAGGACGATAAATATTGCGAAATTTTTGGAATTCGCTTGTAATTTAGGCGGATGTTCTTATTTTTGCGGTCCTAAAATTTTTGTAACATGTTCGCAATAGTTGAAATTGCTGG
>JBMLPO010000249.1:0-4550 GCA_049242065.1 Bacteroidia bacterium | reverse complement strand
AAATCGCTGATGCTGTCTTTGAATAATTTGATGATTTGTTTATCGATTTTATTCAAGGCTTCCTTTTTTACTTTAGCTGTTTTGCCTGCAGCAATAGGCTCATTCACTTCTTCAGGTTCGGGTTTTAATATCTCTAAATAAATAAACTTATCGCAAGCTGTTATAAAAGGATTGAGTGTTTTCTTCTCTCCTATCCCAATTACTTTCATGCCTGCTTCGCGTAAGCGGGTTGCAAGGCGCGTAAAATCACTGTCGCTAGATACAATACAAAAGCCATCAACTTTTCCGGTATAAAGTATGTCCATGGCATCGATAATTAAAGCACTATCGGAGGCATTTTTACCACTTGAATAAGAATATTGTTGAATGGGTGTAATGGCATTTTCGAGTAAGACTTTTTTCCATCCTGATACAGTTGGCTTGGTCCAATCGGCATATATTCTTTTGAAGGTGGGTGTACCATATTTGGCAATCTCTTCGAACATCTCCTTTACATTGGCATAAGGCACATTGTCGGCATCGATGAGAACTGCTAGTTTTAATTCTTTTTTGTTTTCCATAAACGGGGATGATTGAATCTAATCCTATTCAAAGGACGTGAAACGGAATGGTATCACCAATTGTATAGCCAATTACTTTACAATTAAGCGACTGAAGACAAGTAAGGATAAATAAATGTAAAGGATTTCTATTTTTGCGTTCTATCATTTGAGCCCATGCTAATAGAACAGATTGTACCCTTATTGTCTTTAATTGCACTTGAAACCATTCTAGGCATAGATAATATTATTTTTATATCCATTTTAACTGATAAGCTGCCTGCCGAAAAGCGCGATAAACTGCGTTACTGGGGCTTGGGTTTAGCTATGGTTATCCGCCTCATTTTACTGGCTATATTATCTTGGATATTAAAATTGGATAATACTTTGTTTAGTGTAGCGGATATCAATTTGAGTGGAAAAGATTTGATATTATTAGGGGGCGGTTTATTCCTCTTGTTTAAAAGCACCAAAGAGATTTACCACCAAACTGAAGAAGATGGAGAGCCAGATATTAAACCTAAAAAAGGAAGTTTTGGTAAATTACTCTTAGAGGTTTTGCTTTTAGATTTGGTGTTTTCTATTGATTCTATTATAACAGCAGTGGGTATGGTAAGTGAATTATGGATTATGTACACAGCTGTAATTGTAACGGTATTGATCATGTTGTTTGCTTCTAAATCCATTGCGGCATTTATCAGCAAACATCCATCATTTAAAATACTTGCTTTGTGTTTTCTGATGATGATTGGCGTATCACTCATTGGGGAAGGACTTCATTTTGAAATACCAAAAGCCTATATTTACTTTTCAATGGCATTTGCCTTTATGGTTGATTTGATACAAATGAAATCGTTGAAGAAACATAAATAATATGAAAAACCTATTCTTACTTATTGGACTTAGTTTTTTATTGTCGGCATGCGAAAGAGAGATGCCTACAGACGCTACACCACTAGCAGATGCTATTAAAGACAAAAACTGGTTAGTTATTGCTGATTCAACTGTTTCATCGGCAGGAACAGTTGAGAACAACTATAACCTATTAAAAGATTGTGAGAAGGACAATTTATATCAGTTTAAATCTA
This sequence comes from Bacteroidia bacterium, assembly GCA_049242065.1. Classification (GTDB taxonomy): domain Bacteria; phylum Bacteroidota; class Bacteroidia; order UKL13-3; family UKL13-3; genus CAISCU01. Next base: position 2,923 of record JBMLPO010000249.1, on the reverse strand, counting down.
CTAAATCAGTGATGATTGATGAGGGAGCAAGTAAATGTAATGCGAGTGATGCACAATCAAAAACAATTGGTATTTGGGCTATCAACGAAAGCACAAAAGTTTTAACCCTCACATCGATTGAAAAAGTTGAGTTTAAGATAAGCGCATTGACTGCAAATCAGATGGTATTGATTTCAACAGAAAGTAGCAATGGTATTACCCTAACAGAAACCGTTACCTTTAAGGCCAATTAAGCAATAGGAAATTCCTTCATGACAGCAAAAAGTATCTATGAAACTTTAACTGAATCGCAACAGATTCACAAAAAGAAACTCATGGAGGCTTTGAAATCTTTTGTTCCTTCAGGGGCTTTAGACCGCTGTACCGAGCTCATTATGTACTACAAACTTCATCTTCATATTGAAGTGGAGCGCAAAGGAAGATATGGCGATTATAGTCCTCATTCTGGACATGGCAATCGCATTTCTGTAAACCACAATTTGAGTCAGTTTGAATTTCTGATCACATTTATTCATGAGCTATCACACCATACCTGTTATATAAAACATGGGCCGCATCATGAAGCACATGGTGAAGAATGGAAGATGGAGTTTAGAATAAACATGAAACCTTTCTTGGATTCAGAGGTGTTTCCTTATGATTTAAGAGCTGCTTTGTCGAAACACATGGTGAATCCTAAATATTCTCAATCTGCCGATGTAAAGCTTCTTCAATTACTCAAGAAGTATGATAAATCTAAACAAGACATCATACATGTTTCGGAACTGCAAGATGGAATGGTTTTTACTATTAAAAATTATCCCAATTCATGGATGCGTAGAATCAAAAAAATGAGGACTTACTCTTTGTGTGAGAGTTTAGATGGGAAAAATAAATACAAGGTTCATTTAATGGCTGAAGTAGCAGAATTCAAAAGTGATGAAACAACATTGCAATAATTAGCAATCTGTCACAATCATTCTTTCATTCATTTTATCATGCATTTGAATGAGAGTTTGTTCGAGGTTGTATGTCCAATCCCAAGTAGGATAATGACTCTTAAACTTGTTTACATCACTGATATACCAGATATGATCTCCAATGCGATTGGTTTCAGCATAAGAATAATTCATTTTATTTCCTGATATTTTCTCGCACCAATCAATGGCTTCTAACATACTGCAATTGGCATGACGTCCGCCACCTGCATTGTACACTTCACCAGCACGAGGATTTTGATAAAAATGCCAGAACATATTTACCAAATCATAAGAGTGAATATTGTCTCTTACTTGTTTTCCTTTATAACCAAAAATGGTATAATGATTACCGGTGATAGCACATTTCATTAGATAAGCCAAAAAGCCGTGTAATTGCGCACCACTGTGGTTCGGACCAGTTAAGCATCCGCCTCTAAAGATGGCCGTTTTCATGCCAAAATAACGACCATATTCTTGCACCATGATATCGGCAGCAACTTTACTTGCACCAAATACAGAATGTTTGGTTTGATCCACACTCATTTGTTCATCTATACCATGTTTGAAATAAGCATGGTCTTCTGCAATTTCCCAACGTTTTTCCAATTCAACCAAAGGAAGATAGTTAGGCGTATCACCATAAACTTTATTGGTTGAAGTAAAAATAAACACAGCATCTGGTGTATACAAACGAGTTAATTCTAACATGTTTAAAGTACCAGTAGCATTGACACCAAAATCGGTTAGTGGTTCTTTTGCAGCCCAATCGTGACTAGGCTGAGCAGCTGCATGTACTATGAGTTTGATGTCTTTACCATACGTAGCAAAAACTTTTTCAAGACTGGCATAATCTCTGATATCAATACTTTCTGATTTGAAGTTGGAGAACTTTTCTTCTAAGCGAGTTTTATTCCAAATTGTAGAACCATCCTGACCAAAGAAATAAGAACGAAGGTTGTTATCAATACCAATCACCAAATCGAATTTTGATGAAAAAAATTCTACTGCCTCTCCCCCAATTAATCCGCTGCTTCCGGTAACCAATGCAATATTCATATACGCTAAACTTGTTATTTATTTTATGATAAAATTTGTTTGAGTTGCTGTTCGTTCTCTTTCATCCATTCGAACGTTTCAGTAAGAAGTGTCATCATATTTTTCTTAGGCTTCCATCCAGTAAGTGCATGCAACTTGCTATAATCACTTACATAAATTCTGATATCAGCAACACGGTTTTCTTTAACAGATTGAATGCTGATTCGATTGCCTGTAATCTCTTCGCACATCTGTGTTAATTCTTGCAAACTAAAGCTCACATCGTTTCCACCACCCACATTAAAGATACCGCCATTGTATAAATCAGCATGGTGAATTTGGTGATCAATTAATTCGAATAAATCATCGGCATGCATCACATCTCGCATTTGTTTGCCGGTTCCACCATAACCAATGTATCCAAGGTTTCCTTTGAAGAAATGTCGAGCCAACCAAAGTACCAAAACACCTTGGTCTACTTTACCCATTTGCCAAGGACCACTGATAACACCACAACGATTGATAACGGTTTTCATATTACGCAATTCATTGTACTCGGTGATGAGGTATTCAGAAGCCAATTTGGTAGCACCATAAAAAGAGCGACTACCTTCTAATGGAAAATCTTCACTCACTCCATTTGATGAAATACCTCTGATACTTTGTTCATCAGTCCAAACAAAACGTGTATCTAACTCATTGAAGTTTGCGGCTTCTAATGACTTGATAGGATAAATTCTACTTGTAGAAAGGAAAATAAATTGCGCTTTTTTTTGGTCTGCCAATTCTAAGCAATTCACTGTACCAAACAAATTGCTATTGAGTAATGGATAAATTGGAGAATTAATTCCTGAAAGCACAGAAGGATCTGCAGAAGCATCAATCACCACATCTAAATGTTCGAATTGAAGCAAGTCTTCCATATTACG
>JBMLPO010000248.1:0-8586 GCA_049242065.1 Bacteroidia bacterium | reverse complement strand
ATATGCCCCTCAAAAGGCTCTCACCGAATTTTTAGACCAAGCTGTTTTAGACTCAATTTTAAAGGAAGTAAAGGGACAAAAAGCTCCAAATGATAAAGAGCTCTCACCATTAATGGCTGATAATTACTTGAAATTTATTGTGAATGAATTAAAGCCATTTATTGATCAAAATTACCCAACACTAAAAGACAAAAGTAATACTTCTATCATGGGCTCTAGTATGGGCGGTCTCATTTCTATGTATGCAATGTGTGAATACCCAGATATATTTGGTTCCGCTGCATGTCTATCAACTCATTGGCCTTTATTATTTCGAAAAGAAAATCCTGCTCCACAAGCGCTCTTAAAATATTTAGAGAAGTACCTACCAACTCCAGATAAAGGAAACAAAATTTATTTTGACTGTGGTACTGCCACTTTAGATGCCATGTATCCAGAATACCAGTCTAAAGCGGATGCAATTTTAAAGTCTAAAGCTTATCCCAATCCTCAATTTATGAGTAAGGTTTTTCCAAATGAAGATCATTCAGAAAGGGCTTGGAGTAAACGTTTGGATTTGCCTTTAATCTTTTTGTTAGGTAGATAATTCACTACTTCTTTAGGTACTTCCAATCGCGACTTTTGTTTTCTAATACTTGTAATACTGTTTTTTCTATTCTAGCAATTCGTGTTACTTCTCTCTTTGCTTCTATAACCCAATTGATGTATTCATTTCTGCGACTTACACTCATCTCCTGAAAATTATTCATAGCCATTGGAGAAGCATTCAAAGCCTGAAGTAAATCATTTGGTATGGGAATTTCTTTGGGCTTTTCAGTATTCTTTGGTTTATCTATTTTTATTCCATTTTCATTTAAGTCAATGGCTTCATATAAATAGGCCAATAATATTTCTCTAGGTGGTAATTGATTCATCGAAGAAATTTTCCCTAAGGTTCCCATAGATTCTCCAGCATGTACAAATACTTTTTCGGAATCAGCCATCAATTGTGCTTTCCAAAAATTAATAGCTAAATGTTTTTTAAATGATCCCATAACAATCAAAGGACCTTTATAATCAAAAGCAGGCATTCCCCATTTGATAGATTCTTTTACACCTGGGCAGGCTTCGTGTATTAGCTCTCGTATGTAGCTAAGAATAGGCTTTGCAAATTCTTGTGCCTGCTCAATATACATATCAATTTTAGGATCTCTCATTCTGCAAATTATACAATTTCTTTTCCATCTCAAATTTCTATCAAATAGCTTGTTCTGCTAATTAGTATCATTTTATTTCATGACTCAAGTCATAACCATGCGTTAGCATACTAGCTAATTTTATTCCCTCAAACCAAGATGATTCGAAATGAAAAATAAAGCCCAAGTTAAGATAATGGATGGCAATGAGGCGGCAGCTTATATTGCCTATAAAACCAATGAAGTTTGCGCTATTTATCCTATCACACCATCTTCTGCTATGGGTGAGTTTTGCGATGAATGGTCTGCTGCAGGTAAACAAAACATATTTGGTGAAGTTCCCAAGATAATAGAAATGCAAAGTGAAGCCGGTGCTGCTGGTGCTATACATGGTTCTATTCAAGGTGGCGCACTTTCTTCTACATTTACTTGTTCCCAAGGTTTGCTACTGATGATTCCTAATATGTACAAAATTGCAGGAGAACATACGCCTGCTGTTTTTCATATTGCTGCTCGTGCCTTGGCAACACATGCGCTCTCCATCTTTGGTGATCATTCAGATGTAATGGCTGTTCGCCAGACAGGCTGGGCTATGTTGTTTGGAAAAAATGCACAAGAGGCAATGGACATGGCACTTATTTCACAAGCTGCAACTTTAAAATCTAAAATTCCTTTTTTGAATATTTTTGATGGATTTAGAACTTCTCACGAATTAATGAAGGTAGAGGTCATTCCTGATGAAATCATTCATGAAATGATTGATACAGATGATATCCTCACCCATAGAAAAAGAGCGATGTCGCCCGAAAATCCTAGTATCAGAGGTACTGCTCAAAATCCTGATGTGTTTTTCCAAAGTCGTGAAGCTGGTAATCCTTATTATAATAACTTACCAAGTATCATCGAAAAAATGATGGATAAGTTTGCTGAACTAACTGGCAGACAATATCATTTATATGAGTATCATGGTGCTCAGCATCCAGATAGAATAATTGTGATAATGGGTTCAGGAGCTGGAACAGTTCAAGAAATGACTGACTACTTAAATGATAAAGGTGAAAAGGTAGGATTTGTTTATATCAGAATGTATCGTCCATTTGATGCTGAGGCCTTTGTAAAATGCATTCCTGAATCAGTTAAAAAGATTGCCGTATTAGATCGTTGCAAAGAGCCGGGAAGCCAGGGAGAACCTTTGTTTATGGATGTAATGGGCGCTATCAGAACTTTCATCCCTGAACGTAAAATTGAATTAACTGGTGGTCGATATGGATTGGCCTCTAAGGAGTTCAATGCAGGCATGGTAAAAGGTATTTTCGATATGTTGAAATCAGACAAATTGAAATATTCTTTTAGTGTGGGTATTGAAGATGATGTAACCAAACTCAGCATTGATTATGATAAATCTTTTAGCCTTGAAGATCACCATTTATTTAGAGGACTGTTTTATGGTTTAGGAGCTGATGGTACCGTAAGTGCGAATAAGAATTCGATTAAAATTATTGGCGATACAACCGATTACCAAGTACAAGGTTATTTTGTCTATGATTCAAAAAAATCAGGTTCATTAACTGTATCTCATTTAAGGTTTGATAAAAATACAATCAGGTCAAGTTATTTGGTTCAATCCGCGAATTTTATTGCATGTCACCAATTTCAATTTATTCACAAATACAATATTCTAAAGAATGCAGAAAAAGGAGCAGTTTTTCTATTAAATGCACCTTATAAACATGATGAGGTTTGGGCTCAATTACCAGCTAAAATTCAATCAGAAATTAAATCTAAACATCTCAAATTCTATGTCATCAATGCTGGTCAAGTTGCTCGTGATACTGGCATGGGAAATCGCGTAAATACCATTCTTCAAACTTGTTTCTTTGCTATCTCAGGTGTTTTATCTCCAGAAGAGTCTATTCAAAGAATCAAAGATGCCATCAAAAAAACATACTCTGATAAAGGAGATCATATTGTTCAGAAAAACTATATAGCTGTTGACCAAGCTTTGGCAAATATGCACCTCATTGATACCACAAACTTAGAAGTAGGTTCAATGGAATTAGACAAAATGGTTCCAGATGCTGCTCCTGATTTTGTAAAAGATGTATTAGCAAAAATCATGTCGTTTGAGGGTGATGATTTACCAGTAAGTGCATTTCCCTTAGATGGCGCCTATCCTGTTGCAACAACCAAATGGGAAAAAAGAAATTTAGCTACTGAAGTGCCTGTATGGGATATGGATGCTTGCTCTCAATGTGGTAAATGTTTCTTGATTTGTCCACATGCTGCTATCAGATGCAAGGTCTACGATAAGGAATTATTGGAAACAGCTCCTTCTTCATTTAAACATACACATCCAATCGGAAAAGAATTCAATAAGGATACAGAGGCTTACACATTACAGGTAGCTGTTGAGGATTGTACTGGTTGTAATTTATGTGTGGAATTTTGTCCTGTAGAATCTAAATCCAATCCAGGCAAAAAAGCCATTCATATGGAAGACCAATTGCCATTAAGAGAACAAGAAATCAAGAACTGGGATTATTTCTTATCATTACCTGAATTAGATAGAAGCAGAGCAAATGTGAAAACAGTAAAGGGTACCCAATTCTTAAAGCCATTATTTGAGTTTTCAGGAGCATGTTCTGGTTGTGGTGAAACGCCCTATCTCAAATTACTATCGCAATTGTATGGAGATAGAATGATGGTTGCCAATGCTACAGGATGTTCTTCTATTTTTGGAGGAAACCTTCCTTCTACTCCTTGGGCTTGTAATGATGAAGGACATGGTCCAGCTTGGGCGAATTCATTGTTTGAAGACAATGCTGAATTTGGATTGGGAATGAAATTAGCTTTTGACAAAAAAGCTGAAATTGCCAAAAACCTAATGTTAAAATTGGAAACTATAATTGGCTCCGATTTAATGAATCAACTCTTGCTTAATTCTCAAATCAATGAAGAGGAAATTGCCTTACAAAGAAACTATGTAAAAGAATTACGACTGAAATTAAAAGGTCAAACCAGCTTCGAAGCCCGACAATTAGATGTACTAGCAGATCATTTTGTTAAAAAATCACATTGGATTATTGGTGGCGATGGTTGGGCTTATGATATTGGATTTAGTGGCTTAGACCATGTTTTATCAACTGGTGAAAATGTAAATATCCTTGTTTTAGATACTGAAGTTTATTCAAACACAGGCGGGCAAAAATCTAAATCCACTCCTATTGGAGCGAGTGCAAAGTTTAGTGTAAACGGAAAACTTACAGGTAAAAAGGATTTAGCTATGCAAGCCATAGCACATGGTTCTGCCTATGTAGCTCAAATTGCAATGGGCGCAAATGATATGCATGCAGTAAAAGTAATTCAAGAGGCAGAGGCTTATCCAGGTCCTTCTATCATTATTGCTTACAGTCATTGCATAGCTCATGGTTTTGAGATGTCTCAAGGCGCGGCGCACCAACAAAATGCAGTTAAAACAGGTTACTGGCCTTTGTTTAGATACAATCCATCTAAACCTAAAGGCGAAAGATTTGTAATCGATAGCAAAGATCCAATTGCAGGAGCAAAAGAGTTTATGTATGGTGAAACTAGGTTCAGTATCATCAATAAACAAAACCCAGAACATGCAGAAGAATTTATGGCTGCTGCAGAAGATGGAATTGCAGAACATTGGTTGAAACTCCAAACTCTAAAAGGGATATAAAAACAAAAGCCGTTATCAGTTTTGATAGCGGCTTTTTTCATATTTAAAATCAGAAGACTTTTTATTAATTACTTTAGCAATTCTGGCTTTGGCATCCCGATTTTAGCCAAATTCTCATTTGCCATGGCTAGCTTTTCTGTGAACAAATTTGCGTTGTCATATTTGTTCAATGATTTATCAATCTTGATATTAGGGTTTTTAAATGTAGGTATTTTTGCTTCGAGTTTCATACTTCAAAACTATACATTTCTATTAAAACAAAAACTATTTTCTGTTTACTAAGAAGGCTTCACATTTTAAATTAATTCAAATTTAATCCAATCCAATCGCCTTTTACTTCAATTAAAACTTCAAAATCCTTGCTAATTTCCGTCCAATATTTTGTAATTCCCATTTGGTATAATCTTGTTCTTGAATGGGTGCTTCCTTTTAAGTAAATAAGGGATTGTTTATTAGTTTCAGTAAATGTATAAACTGCGGCGACAACAGTTATCAAAACCTTTTCACTATCACCATTATTGGTTATAATTAAATCATCTATTTCTCCTGTTTTGGGATTCATATCGCCAAAAGCTAGATTAAAAACATTTTAAATATGTGTTGCTTGAAAAATGATTAATTTTTCAACAAATCCATGAGTACCTTCACTTGTGAATCGGTAACTCATGAAATTTTCACTTACTGATATTTGATAGATACGATTATTCAAAACTTTTATAATGAATCTTATTTATTTAAGCTATTCTTCACTCCTACCAATCATTTTTCCATTTTGTTGAATTGTCAGTAGGCTGTCTTGTGATGTACTCATTTTATCTTTATTGAGGTTCATTAAATCGGGTTGACCACCATTTACCCAAGCTGTATACCAATAGCATGAAACGGCATAAATAGATGCGCGCATTCTTCGCTCTACAAGATTGTTTAAGAGCCTATGATAAGCCATCGCATACTCAAACGACCAAACCTTTACTTGCTGTGTTCCTCTTTGTTCAAAACTCATCTTTTTCGATTCTGGAGTAGTTAGTCGTAAATGTTTATCAAATCGAAATACAGAATCCAATGATGAAAATCCTTGTTCAATTCCCTTCCAAATAAAATTTAATGGTTGTTCTAAATAAATAGCTCGGTCAATCATCAAATCATATTGAGAAGAGAATAATTCTGGTAATCGTGTCTCAAAAAATCCATGTATACCATGTTGTTCAGTCATTTGTCCATTATAGTTCATGGTATTGTGTAAAGGCACGTGTGCGTCTGCTACATAATGCCCTAATTCTGATGAGTACTTTAAAATTAGAGCTTCATTTTTATTTTTAAAGGCTTCACTTAACCTATTCATCATGGTTTGAATATGCCAAGGAACTATTCCATATTCGTTGATTGTATCTATTGTGTATTTCTCACAGGCAGCCTTAAAGGTCCATGGCATGGTGTCGATAGGAGAAACTTTCTCATAATAATCTAAATCAATGAAATGCCTCCCGGCTTCTTCTGCTACAATATACCTACGTTTATCAGGGTCAACTGCATGTTCTTTGATGTATAGAATATGCTTTTTATAAAAGGGAAAAAGCTCAACTGGTAAACAAAAAACTGCTTTTTCATTGATGAGTTGATGTGCAAAAAATCCCCATGCTTTGCTCTCAAATCGAAAAGTGACAATAACTAAAACAACGATGGATAGTCTCAACATAATTGGTTTCATCTTTTTTAAAACGAAACTCTATTTTGAAAATCAAATTGAAAATCTACATCTCAAAGCCTTTACTTATTAATTGATTTGCAAACAATTGTATTCAGTAATGATTTTCATTCTTTCATTTATTCTTGTTTATAAGCTTATTATTTAGGACTTCCTTAATTTGACTAAGGCACATTCTGTTGAATTCAGATAAATGATTAGTTTAGCAAAAAAATAATCCATGAAATCTGTTTTTACTATTGCACTTTTATTCTGTTTGAATTTAGTATTTGCTCAAGAGTTTAAAATCCAAGAGCATTACAACAAACAAGAAGTTTATATTACTATGAGAGATGGCAAGAAATTATTTACCGCCATTTATACTCCCAAAGACCAATCAAAAAAATATCCGATTTTATTGAATAGAACACCCTATTCTATTGGCCCTTATGGAGAAGACCAATTTCCTCCAAAACTTCGTCCCACCGAGGCTTTTGCCAAGGCTGGTTATATTTTCGTTTTTCAAGATGTAAGAGGAAAATTTATGAGCGAGGGTGAATTCATCAACATGACACCCATGAACACTGATAAGAAAAACAAAAAGGCAATTGATGAAAGCACCGATACTTATGATTGTATAGAATGGTGTTTAAAAAACATCAAGAACAACAATGGTAGGGTTGGACAATGGGGCATTTCTTATCCTGGTTTTTATACAGCTGCGGGTATGGTTAATGCACATCCTGCATTAAAAGCTGTTTCGCCTCAAGCACCCATAGTTGATTGGTTCACAGGTGATGATTTTCATCACAATGGTGTTTTGTTTGTGCCACACTTTTTTGGCTTCTTTGCTTCATTTGGAAAGGCTCGTCCTGAACCTACTAAATTGTGGAGTAAGGGTTATCAATTTCCAACTAATGATGGTTATGATTTTTATTTGAACCAGGTAAAATCTATGAAGTATGTAGATAGTTTATACAAGGGAAATATTGCATTTTGGAAAGACATTGTTGCTCATCCTAACTATGACGAATTATGGCAAAAACGTAATCTACGTCCATTTTTAAAAGACATTAAACCCGCTGTATTAACTGTGGGTGGTTGGTTTGATGCAGAAAATTTATATGGTGCTTTACAAGTTTATCAAACAGTAGAAAAGAATAGTTCAAAAACCAATAACAAATTGGTAATGGGTCCTTGGGTTCATGGTGGATGGAATAAATCAAAAGGCTTGAGCTTAGGCGATATGTCCTTCAAATCAAATACCAGCGCCTATTACCAAGATAGTATTGAGTTTCCTTTTTTTGAAGCACATTTGAGAAATAAAACTACTGATAACTTACCTGAAGCTTCTGTATTTGAAACAGGAACCAATGTTTGGAAATCTTATGAAACATGGCCTCCAAAACAAACCAAAGAATCTGTTTTGTATTTAAGCAACAATGAAACCTTAAGGCCATTTGAAAACAAATCACTCACATTTGAAGAATATACCAGTGATCCCAATAAACCTGTTCCTTATATGGTAAATTGCGAAACCGGTATGCAAAAAGAATACATGGTTGCCGACCAAAGATTTGCTTCAACAAGACCCGATGTATTGGTTTATAAAACTGAAAAATTAGAAGTAAAAAGAACGATTGTTGGAGCAATTGATATAGAATTAATCGTGAGCTCTACCAATACCGATATGGATTTTGTCATCAAACTGATAGATGTCAATCCTTCCAATATGGCGAATGATACCATTGATGGAAAAATAGTAAATGTCTCAAATTACCAAAGTTTAATTAGGGGCGATATTTTTAGAGCCAAGTACAGAAATAGCTTCGAAAAGCCAGAGCCTTTGGTGCCAGGTGAAATGACAAAAATTAAATTCACTCTGAATGATATCAACCATGCTTTTTTACCAGGACATCAAATCATGGTGCAAGTTCAAAGCACTTGGTTCCCTTTGGCTGAAAGGAATCCACAACAATTCATGAATATTTTTGAAGCTGAAGAAAAAGACTTCATCAAAGGAA
>JBMLPO010000247.1:0-1545 GCA_049242065.1 Bacteroidia bacterium | reverse complement strand
GAGGATTGGCCTCTAACGATGAGCGGATTATAGAATATTTTAAAGAGAAAGGCGACAAAACAGGCACTAAAAGAGTAGAAGGTTCTTCCTTATTTGATTTTAATTTCTCTGCTGAATTACTTGACGAAAAAGACCTTACTGCCCAACTGCAAATAAAAATATGGGAAAACCTATCTAAGTTTCAATGGATGCCTTTTGAGGAAGCTAGGGAGTTTGTGAGGGGGTTGAATTTAAATTATCAGAAAGATTGGAATTTATATTGTTTAAGCGGAAGAAAACCAAGTAATTTACCATCTAATCCTGATAAGGTTTATAAAGTTAATGGTTGGCTTTCTATGCCAGACTGGGTTGGTACTAAAATCGGGTTTTCAGGATATGAATATTTATCATTTTTTGAAGCAAGAGAATTAATAAGAAGTTTTAAGTTTAAAAACACTAATGAATGGAGACAATTCTTAAAATCAGAAAATAAACCAAATAATATTCCTTATGAACCTGATAAAATATATTCAAAAGATGGATGGATTTCTTTCGGTGATTTCATAGGTACTAATAGAATAGCAAATTCCAATAGAGTTTTTATAAATTTTGAGGATGCTAGAAAACATGTTAGAAATTTGAAACTAAAAACACTTGATGAATGGTTAGACTATACGAAATCTAAAGATTTTCCAAAAAATATACCAGTTTCTCCTAGCAGAACATATAAAAATGATGGATGGCTTTCAATACCTGATTGGCTTGGAACAAAAGTTGGATTTAATGGTTCTTTTGAATATATGAATTTTGAAGAAGCGCGTGAATTTGTGTGGAAATTAAAATTAATATCACAAAAAGAATGGAATCAATATTGCTTAAGTGGTGAGAAACCAGTTAACATTCCGTCTAATCCTGATAAAGCATATAAAGAAAAAGGTTGGCTTTCAATGCCTGATTGGTTAGGAACAGAAATAGGATTTAATGGTTATAACTATTTACCATATGATGAAGCAAAACAATTTATCAAAACTCTAAACTTATCTAGTCAATCCGATTGGTCAAAATATTTAAAAAGTGGAAATCGTCCGAAATTTATACCATCTAGCCCCGGAAAATACTACCAAGATATTGGTTGGAAAAATTGGGGTGATTGGTTAGGTTCAAATAGAATTGCAGATAAATATAAAATTTATCGAAATTTTGAAGACGCAAAAAAATATGTTCAAAAACTTGGTATTAAGTCTCTAAAAGAATGGAACAATTATGCAAAAGCAGGAGGACATAAACCTGATGATATACCATACAAGCCACAAAGAACATATTTGAACAAAGGTTGGAAAGGCTGGGCAGATTTTCTGGGTAAAGAATAATTATAAGTAAACCAAAAAGTATTTTTTTATAACTACGCTGAATAAAATCAATTCTTCTTGACACTATATTCAAATCCCCTACATCTTTTACTCAAAAGATGTAGGGGATTTAGTTAAAAGATGTACAGCAATTAATTAAAAGATGTACAGCAATTACTCAAAAGATGTACATCTTTTGATAAAGTAGTAGTTATGA
>JBMLPO010000246.1:0-2996 GCA_049242065.1 Bacteroidia bacterium | reverse complement strand
ACATTTCCATGCTCAATTGACGAAAATCTTGCTGGTAATTCTGAGCAGTTTTTTCTGTCACCAATTGTTTTGAATCGAGAATACGCTTCAATGACATCAAAATTTGGTTGCTATTCACTGGCTTAATCAAATAATCGGCAATCTGATTTCCAATGGCATCTTCCATGATATGCTCCTCTTCGCTTTTGGTAATCATAATTACCGGCACATCAGGATTGATTTGTTTGATTTGGGAAAGTGTTTCTAAACCGCTGATACCAGGCATGTTTTCATCCAAAAAAATCACATCAAATTTTCTTGATTTTACCAATTCAACGGCATCAATTCCATTGGTTACTTTTTCAACTTCATAACCCTTGTTCTTTAGAAATAAAATATGAGGTTTCAGCAGGTCGATCTCATCATCTGCCCATAGGATATTGTACATGTTACGAAAATAGTTTGAATTTTATCAATTGAAAATTATTTATCCTGAAATTAGACCATCAAACAAAAAACAAAAAAGTGTCTATTTGCAGAAGAACCATATTTTTGTTGTTTTAGTATCTATTGTGGAAATCATTAAAAGAAAAACTTTAAACGATCCTGTTTATGGTTTTGTAAGTATATCAGGAAAACTGCTGACAGATATTCTGGAGCATCCTAAGTTTCAGCGATTGAGACGCATCAAACAATTGGGCCTCTCCCATTATGTTTATCCAGGTGCATTGCATACCCGCTTTCAACATGTGATTGGGGCTATGAGTTTAGGTAAAATTGCCTTAGACAATTTATCTCAAAAGGGAATCGAAATTACTGAAGCTGAAAAGGAAGCGGTTTGTGCAGCTTTGTTATTGCATGATATTGGACATGGACCATTTTCACATACTCTTGAGCATGTTTTGATCAAAGGCATGTCGCACGAGCGCATTTCATTATTTTTAATGGAATCATTAAACAAGGATTTGGGTGGAAGTTTAGACCTCTGTATTTCCATTTTTAAAAATCAATACCAGAAACCCTTTTTACATCAATTGGTGAGTAGTCAGTTAGATATGGACAGACTAGATTACCTACGCAGAGATAGCTTTTATAGCGGTGTACAAGAAGGTGTAGTAGGCCAGGATCGCATTATTAATATGTTGAATGTGAAAGATGGAGAATTGGTGGTAGATGAAAAAGGTATTTACAGCATAGAAAAATTCTTGATTGCTCGTAGGTTGATGTATTGGCAGGTATATCTTCATAAAACCGTTGTAGCCACAGAAAATCTTCTTATTAAAGCTTTAGAAAGAGCATTTGAACTTTCGGCAAGCGGAAACGAACTATTTGCGCCACCTGCTCTTTTGTGGTTTTTAAAACATCAGCCCAATAAAAATAATTTCTTTGATACAGATGAAGGAATTAAAAACTACGTCAAGTTAGATGATGACGATATCATGAGCTCAATAAAAGTCTGGTGTGAGCATGAAGATAAAGTTCTGAGCAGTTTATGCAAAATGTTAATTGATAGAAAATTACCTAAATTAGAATTTTCGAATGAAGCATTTGATGAACAAAAAATTGAAAATCTCAAATTGGAACTCATGAAGAACTCAGGTATCAGAGAAGGTGATTGTTCCTACTTTATATTCACTGATTCTGTGAAAAACAGAGCTTATAATATTGATGCCTTTAATATAAAAATCCTCTTTAAAAACGGAGAAACCATGGAAATTAGTCAGGCATCCGACCAATACAATATTGAAGCACTTAGCAAATCGGTAACGAAATATTTTTTGTGTTATCCTAAATCTTTACATTTACCCGAATAATTAAATTGAATACATGCAAATCACTGCCGGAGAATTAAGTCAGCTTCTAAATGGAACCATAGAAGGCGATGCCAATGTAAAAATTCATACTGTAGCCAAAATTGAAGAAGGAACAACAGGAGCTTTGTCTTTTTTAGCCAATCCTAAATACGAACCTTTTATTTATGAAACAGGTTCATCTGCTGTTTTAGTGAATGCTGATTTTAAGCCTAGTCAGCCAGTAAAAACCACTTTAATCAGGGTTGAAAATGCTTATTCTAGCTTTACGTTTTTATTAGAAAAATTTGGCAATCCAAGTCACCAATTAAAAGGAATTGAATCTGGTTCAATGATATCAGACAAAGCTAAAATTGGTGTCGACGTCTATGTAGGCGGATTAAGTTATATCTCCGAAAAAGCAGAAGTTGGGGATTATACTAAAATTTATCCTCAAGTATTTATTGGAATTGGAAGTAAAATTGGCAAAAACTGTATTCTTTATCCTGGAGTTAAAATTTACCACGACTGCGTTATTGGCGACAATTGTATCATACATGCAGGCGCTGTTATTGGCTCAGATGGATTTGGATTTGCCCCACAAGCCGATAAATCATATAAGAAAATACCTCAAACAGGGAATGTTATTATTGAGAACGATGTAGAAATTGGTGCCAATACTACTGTAGATAGAGCAACAATGGGCTCAACAATTATTAGACAGGGCGTAAAATTAGACAATTTGGTTCAAATAGCCCACAATGTTGAAGTTGGAAAACATACAGTAATGGCAGCTCAATCGGGCATTGCGGGTAGCTCAAAAATTGGGACCGCAGTGGTGATTGGAGGACAAGTAGCCATCTCAGGCCATATAGAAATTGCTGATGGCAACCAAATAGGCGGTCAATCTGGAATCATAGCTAGTATCAAGGAAAACGATAAAAAATGGTTTGGAACACCCGCATTGGAGTACAAAGAATCATTGCGTTCATTGGCCGTTCATAGAAAATTACCAGAATTATTGAAACGGATTGAAACCTTAGAGAAAGCTTTAAAGGACAAATAATTTATAAATGTTTATAAAGAAAAGCAGGCAATTTGCCTGCTTTTTGTTTTTTTGCAGGAACTTTTGTCGAGCTCGACTCATTAAAAATTAAAATTGCTAAGTAATTATGAAGCAAACAACTATAAAAAAACCGGTTAATGTTGAAGGTGTAGGATTACATA
>JBMLPO010000245.1:3338-3771 GCA_049242065.1 Bacteroidia bacterium | reverse complement strand
ATGTACAATTTTAATTTTAATATTTCTAAGCAAAAATACAAAAAAAAAAAAAAAATGGGTAACCTAAAAGATTTGATGGGAATGATACCAGGAGTGGGCAAAGCTGTAAAAGATATTGATATCAGTGATGATGCATTCAAGGGCATTGAAGCTATTATTAATTCGATGACACCAGCAGAAAGAAAAACGCCTGATATTATTAATGGTTCAAGAAGAAAGAGAATTGCAAGTGGCAGTGGAACAGATATTCAGCAAGTAAACCAACTGTTGAAGCAATTTGAAGAAATGCGTAAGATGATGAAGAGCATTGGCAAATTGCAAGGAGCTGGAAGGAGTTTAAGAGGAATGCCATTTGGTAGATAAATAGGGAAATTGTACAACAAACAAGAGTCAGGGGGGCCGGACGTGCGCCAGAAACATGGTTTTTATTGGG
>JBMLPO010000245.1:0-3328 GCA_049242065.1 Bacteroidia bacterium | reverse complement strand
TCTTGTTGTTACTAGGGTGCTAGATATTTATAGAATTCCTGCTCATTGTTAAAAGGGCTTAAATCATTTAAATGACTTGAATCGAAAACTGTTTTTAAAACAGGGTTTGCTAGTTAATCATCAACACTTTTGATAATCAAACTTTATTTTTAGGCTGATGAAATTAAAATGAAGGAATGCGGCTTTGCATTAAAATGTGAAGCTTATTGTTATTATTTAACTACAATAAAAAATGTTGAATTCGTGAAATAACAAGCATTTCAAATTTATTCTGTTGCTTGATTTTCAGTTGAATCTTTTTTTTGCTTCGATATTTTCAACCATTCGTTACCTCAAAAGCCAGTTTCACTAACCAATCTATTCTATTTGAAAAGAAGGTATTAAATTTACCATCTTGAAGAAGTTCACCCTCTTTGTCATTTTATTATTGCTGAATGTCTGTTTACAGGCACAGGACCCTTTTTACCGTTTAATTGGTAAAAGTGATGGATTGCCTTCTAATTCTGTATACGATATTTTTCAAGATAGTAAAGGGTTTATTTGGTGCGCGCATAACGAAGGATTAAGCAGGTACGATGGTTTTCGCTTCGAATCTTATTTTAGTGAAAAACAAAGTTCAAAAGCAGGCTCCTATATCAATGAAGATATCTATGGAAGAATTTGGTACAGTAATTTCGATGGCTATCTATATTATGTAGAAAATGATTCTTTAAAAGAACTGCAAATGAATAGTCCGTTTGGTTATACTCGTTACGGACTAACCAATAAATATTTATATGTAATTGTTCAAAATGGAATTGATATTTATGATTTAAGAAGTTTACAAATAGTCAAACAAACTCCTCATCACCTTAAAAGATTTGCTTCCTCTCTTAATTTCAACAATAAATTCTACTTACAAGAAGACAGTATTTATGTTTTTGATGGATTAAGTCCAGAGCTCGTAATTGATTATACCCAAAAACCAAATTATGAATATGGTATGTATATGATGCATGCCAATAAAAACGAAATATTATTCAGCTTAAAAGAAAATAAAGGCAATGCAGGTTGGTTAATGAATAAGAACAATCAGTTTAAGAGTATTCCTTATTCTTTTAAAGGGTATTTTCAAAACTACGCAATCACCGATGACATTGTTTGGGCTTGCTCGCAAAGCGGCGTATTTGGATTTGATAAACGAAAGTTCAAACCTTATAACAATGGAAATGGCCTGTTTACTGAATTCAATATTTCATCGGTTTTTAAAGACAACAAAGGGAATTTTTGGTTTTCAACTTTATCTGATGGTTTGTTATATGTACCCAATTTAAATATCAAAAGATTAGAAATACCGAATGAGAAGCCTTTTAAATTGGTTAAAAAAGATCAGGGTGTAGTAATAGGTACAAGAAGGGGAGGCATTTATTACAACGATTTAAAAGGAAATACCAAGCAGATTTACGCACCTGTTCAACATGAGATTATTTCTCTTGTTTATGATGAAATTGATGAAAATTTGTTCTTCACAGAAAAGGGATTTAATGCCAGAGATAAGGAATTTAAAGAGTTTTATACACGCACTTTTTCTTTAAAAGACATTTGTAGGGTTGATAAAAACTATTATGCTTATGCCTCTTCTGGTAATATTGGTTTTTTTAATTTTAAAGGAAAACCTACAGGGTCTATTTGGGATAGTTTACATTTTAGTTCTCTAGTAGAGGGAAATAAATTTGTTTCTGCAGTTAAACCCTATGTGATAAGAGGCAAGTCGGTTGCATTTTACCCACCATTGAATTACGTCTATTTTGCTACCAATATTGGTTTGTATGTGGTGGGTCCAAACACAAACTTTGAGTTAAAAAACAATGGAAATCAATTGTTCATTAAAGAATTACAAGTAGGAGAGAACCGTATATTTTGTTTAAATGGTAATGGTTCTCTTTTTGAGATTTATCAAGGCAATCAAGTCAAAGAAATTCCTGCGCCACCACAAATAAAAGATATCAAATACAGCGGACAGTTTTTGTTTTTAATTACTGAAGATCATTTGTATCAATTAGATATTCACGACAGTAATAACCAAATAAAACAATTAGAGTACATAGCAAAAGGACAAGAGATAAATGATGTAGTATTCCTCAATAATCAATTGATTATTGCAACCAATCAAGGTTTGGTAATTAGTAAGAAGGATGATTATTTAAAAAGAAATACCAAGCCGCCCTTTTATATTCTTTCCTGTTTTATTGGAGGCAAAAAGGTGAGTTTGTTGAATGAAAATGATTTTGTTTACTCCGATAATAAAGTTGAAATTAACTATGCTGTTTTAAATTATAACAAAGCTGAAGAGAAACCAGTTTACTATAGAATTAATAAAGGAAATTGGATTTTATGTGCCGCAAATTCGAGAAGTTTAATTTTACCTTCGTTGTCTCCGAATCAATATGATATTGAGTTTAAAATAGGTGATTTTGATACTGAATTGACAAGAATTTCTTTTGAGATTGCACCACCTTTTTATTTTCAATTGTGGTTCATATTAATGATTGTCTTCGGCACCATTTCTATACTTTATTATATGTATGAAGTGCGTTTACAAAGAATCAAAACCAATAACCAATTGCAACTTGAAAAAATAGAATTACAGAAAAGTTTGGGTCAATCTATGCTTACAGCCATTAAGTCTCAAATGAATCCCCATTTTTTCTACAATGCACTTAATACCATTCAATCATTCATCTATTCAGACGATAAAAAGAAAGCCTCTAATTACCTCGCAAAGTTCTCTAAGCTTACTCGTCTCATCTTAGAAATGTCGGAGAAAGAAACGGTGAGTTTGAGTGATGAATTGATTTCTTTAAAACTATACCTTGAATTGGAAGAGGTAAGGTTTGAGGAGGCTGAGTTTGAATATGAAATTAAGGTGGATTCAAAATTAGATGCTGAATTGGTTAGAATTCCTTCTATGATGATTCAACCTTATGTAGAAAATGCAATTAAACACGGTTTATTACATAAAAGAGGATTAAAGAAACTAGAAATTAATATTTACCAAGATATAGGAATTCTTGTAGTTGAAGTAGATGATAATGGAATTGGAAGAGAACAATCCTCGAGAATAAATGCAGGAAAACTCGAAAAATGGACTTCATTTTCAACAGGTGCAAATGAAAAAAGATTGGAAATTTTAAACAGAGGAAGAAGTCGAGCCATCGGTGTTCTCATTCTTGATAAAAAGGATGAGAATAATTTAGCTACAGGCACTTTTATCAAAATTAGTATTCCTTTAAATAATTAAATGATGAACAAAATTTATAAAGTAATTATCATAGATGATGAGCCAAGA
>JBMLPO010000244.1:0-4216 GCA_049242065.1 Bacteroidia bacterium | reverse complement strand
CAAGATTGCATATCCTAGTAATGCAGCTGATATGAAAGGCTTAATGAAAGCAGCATACTATGATGGCAACCCTTGTATCATGCTTGAACACAAAGGTTTGTATTGGAGTAAAAATCCAGGCACAGAAGCCGCTAGATGCATTGAACCTGATGAAGATTATATCTTGCCTTTTGGAAAAGCACTCAGTGTATTAGAAGCTGATTCAGATGCTGTAGACAACGGAGATTCGTGTGTAGTAGTTACTTATGGAATGGGAGTACATTGGGCATTAGGCGCTGCAAAACAATATCCAGGCAGAGTAGAAATTTTAGACTTAAGATCTTTACAGCCACTAGATGAAGAAGCAGTCATGAATGCAGTAAAAAAACATGGTAAATGTTTGGTATTAACTGAAGAGCCTTTGTTGAATTCATTTGCAGAAAGTTTAGCAGCTAGAATTATGCAAAACTGCTTTAGATTTTTGGATGCTCCTGTTGCTACATTTGGAGCATTGAATGTTCCAGCCATACCATTAAACATGGGCTTAGAAGCTGAAATACTTCCTAATACTGAAAAAGTTGCAAGAGAAATTGGCAACTTATTGAATAACTAAAATTGAATAAACTAGAAACAAAAAATGCGAACCTTCGGTTCGCATTTTTTGTTTAATACAACTTGTTAACTTAGGCTTCAATTGTATTAAATAAAATTCTTTGCAGACAAATGATATTGCTGATTAAATGAGAGTAGTTTAAAATGTCTATTCACCTACTAACTTTAGCACACCCATTTCAATTTCAGGATGAATCCTATAGTCTATTTCTCTAAGTTTATCAAGAATTGGCTTCAGTTTAGGAATTACATTAAGTTGTCTTGCTTTCAATAATGTCCCCAAAGTTCCTGTAATTTCAATGTTTAAATTTTTAGCTAAAATTCGACCCTTTTTATCATCTACTATAACTAAACAATCTTTGAGTTCTAAGGCCAATGCAATAGAGCTTGCCTCACCTAAATCTACAATTTTTTCAAAATCCAATTGCTGTTTTTTATTTCTTACAGAGATAATATTAATCCAATTGGGAAGTTGTTTTCCATATTCCTTTGAAACTTCAGGCGTAATAATTACTTCACCATAAGTTTTAAAAAGCAATTCTAATTCTCCAATTTTAGATAACAAAATCAGGCAACTTGTATCAGAAATAACTACTTTATGCATTTCTTAAATCAAGTTCTAAATCTTCTAGAGTTTCGCCAAAAATGGAAATCCTGTATTTACCCAAAACCTCCATAAACTCTTCTTTAGTTAATCCAACTAAATTTGCCGCTTGTCCTAAAGACAGTTTACCCAAGTCATATAGTTGAGCTGCCAACAAGGTTGAGATCTCCTTTTCATTTAGGTCAATATTATCCGGCAGATTGAGTGTCACAGTTCTCATATATTTTCTTTTAATCAAAGTTAAAGTATTTTCATTAATTGTTAAAATGAAGTCTTAACTAATGCAGCATGAATACATTATTTAAAAATTTGAAACCATTTTGGAACTAAAAAAGGACAAAGTAAAATCGAAAATGCTAACCAATAATAAAGAATAAACAGCTTACTATTTTACTCAAACATTACTATATTCATGTCTGACAATTATGAAAATATTCTTTTTTTATTGAGCTACTTTTGGACTATGAAGCAATTGATACTGATTAGCTGTTTGTTATTATCCATTCAATTAGATGCACAAGTCCTTAAATCTTGTAAGCCCAATCTAATCAATCCCAATGATAGCAATACTTTATTATTGGAGTTTAAAAACGCATATTTTACTCGTTACCAAAACCCATATTTAATCTTTAATAAAGGATATAGTGAAGCAAAAATACTGAATGATACTAGCCTCCTATTTGTACTGCCTCCATTTGAAAGTTCAATGAGTGATAGTGTATTTGATATCCGCCTATCATGTAGTGATGCCAGTTGGAATCCAGTTACATTAAACTATCCCAAACTGCTCAAAAGAATCAATGAAAACAAACAATATATTGAGTTGGATAGCAATAGTTCCTTTCAACAAACTCCAAGTAGATTGACCCTTAAAATAAAAGGCAAATCCAGTCATTTCAATTCATCAAAAAACAGCATCCAATTGAATTTCACACAATCTATGGGAGTGAACGAAGTGGCAGATAGTATTGTGGTAATGAATGATTCATTGTTGTATGCTTGGTTCAATTTGAGTCCTCGTTTTGAAAAAGGTATGTACCATTTAAAACTAAATAATGCAGTAGATGGTATCCTCAAAAGCAAACAAGCCATTGCTTTGGGAAATACGTCGTTTCAGTTGCGCCTTGATAACAATAGTTTGATACAAAAAGGTGATTCCATTTCTTTCAACCTGATTTTTAATGAAGCTAAATCTGGACCGCGATTGAACTTGAATGCCAAAACAGAATTGAATATTTATCATTCCGAATTACAAACTTTTGTACTTCCATTGGAGCTCAAATCTCATTGGGCTGATAGCAGTACCAATACCATTTATCATCAATTAAATTTTAAAAATAAACTACCATTAAAAATGAAAACAGGAATGATGGACCTTCGCTTCATCAACGATTCATTGGGTACTGTTTACTTCAACAAACGTTTTAGTGTTTTTCACGACAAGCCTTATATAGCAGGTAATTTAAAGAGTATGCCTGGTAGAAATTTTTCCTTTTATATCAGCTTCCTCGATATCAAAAACCTTCCAGATTCATTTGGATTTTCATTTAACAAAAACAACCAATTATCCTCAGATATTGTGGTTGATTCTTTTAGCATTTTGGGTTCAGGATATGTTCAGATTCATGGCCATTCCACTGAACAAGCCAGTGGCCCTTACCAATTAGTGATTCGCACAAAAGAAGATGTATACAAGTATGATGACTTCTTAACCATTAGTACTTATTTCCCTTTTGCCTTCCAATTGAATCCCACTCATTATTATCAAAATGAAGATTCTGCTTATGTGATGGTAAAATCTGAATACTATAGCATCATCGATTATGTAAATAATTTGACCAATTACCAATTTGAAAAAGCAGGTCAGACTATTCCCGGCATGAGCTTGGTTCCTTATACTGCAGACCCTGGTCATAATTTCAAAATCATTCTACCTAGAGGCATGGGAACGGGTTGGTACGACCTCAAATTTTTCAATACCAGCTTACAAAAATGGGAGATGCAAAGAAATGCTTGTTATGTTTATGGACCAGCTAGAGGAATAGCTATCAACAAACAAAAAATTGCATCTAATGGCACCGGACCTATTCGCATTCAAATGCGTTTTAGTGGAACACATTTTACACAAGCCAATACCTCATTGATGAATAATAATGATGAGGTAAAAATCATTCATGATAGTTTGGTTGAGTTTCCATTTGCTGTTCCTGAAAACTCTTTACCAGGATATGTTGGATTTACCGCATTCAATGATGTAGATGGGTATATTCCTTGCTTCCCTATGATTGAAGTATTTACCTATCCGAAGATTGTGGCATTGAATCCTGCAAATGGCAAAGCAGGCGACACCCTTGATATATGGGTACATACCGATATGACCACTTTTACACAATTTCAAAATGATATATCACCTGTATTTAGAAAGAATGATCAGTTTGAAAGTAGAATCAAAATACTTGATAAGGAAATCATCAATGATACACTGCTTAAAGTAAAACTGTTCATTGAATCAGATATGCCTGCAGGTAAATTAGACTTTGGCATTTTCCAAAATCAAAGTTTTGCTTATTACCAATTGGCCAATGCATTTGAAGTAATAAATGCAGGAAATGGTTTGAACCAAGAAGAAACAAATGCAAGTATTCAAATTTATCCGAATCCAACAAGGGACTATTTGGTGATAGAAAACAAAAAGAAGGACTTGAATAGCTATAAAATATTTACTCTCAAAGGTGAATTGTTAATGGAGGGAAAACTTGAGAGCGGGAATACACAAATCAGCCTCAGCCAGCTAGTAACAGGAAGACAAATGCTTATCCTACAAGTGACTGGCACACAAAGTTTGTTTAAGAAAATCTTACTTGAATAAAAAGAGGAAAACTTGCTGAAGGCTTGTTGATGGGCGATTCCAGCGAATTTAGTCGGGAATAATCCTGCATTGAATTTGGCAATCGCCCGAAATATCCGCAAATTTGCGCTTTCATTTTCAAGACATGAGCCAATCACAAGCCATCGGACCTT
>JBMLPO010000243.1:0-8167 GCA_049242065.1 Bacteroidia bacterium | reverse complement strand
AAGGACAGAATAGTTTTGCCAATCTTCAAACCAAAGAAGAAGTAACAAAATTCTTCAATGAAAAATTCCCAGATGCAGTTCCAATGATGCCAACATTACTAGAGGATTTCTTTAGCAATCCAACATCAAGTTTGGTAACTGTTAGATGTTATCCTTGGGTGAGAAAAGATAAATTGGCTTTATTGGGTGATGCCGCTCATGCTGTTGTTCCATTCTACGGACAAGGAATGAATTGCAGCTTTGAAGATTGTATTGAAATGGATGATTGTATAGAAGAATTTGGAGACGATTGGAACAAAGTATTTGACGAGTACCAAAAACGCCGTAAACCCAATGCAGACGCTATTTCTGAACTAGCCATTCAAAACTATTATGAAATGGCTGATAAGGTTGCCGATCCGCATTTCTTGCATAAAAAACACATCGAACATGAATTGAGTGATTTGTATCCTGAACAATATAAATCGCAATATGAATTAACCACATTTAGCATCAGTCCGTATTCATATGCCTTACAACAAGGCCAGAAAAATGATGCCTTATTAGAGAAGATTATAGCTGAAAAAGCAGAAGACAAAATTAAAGATGCGGCTTATATGGAAAGCCTTTGGCATTTATTAAAATAAAGCAAACAAGTTTAAAAAAAAGAGGTTCACAGATAAATGCGAACCTCTTTTTTTATGCATAGAAAACAGATTTTAGTATCCTTTGATATGTGAGATATTAAACTTCAGTCCCAAATAAAGATCTACGCCTCTAATTTTTCTTAAACCAATCATTTCTAAAGCTTGATTGGTACCAATAAAGAAAGGACCATATCTATAATGAAATCCTACAAGAGGGTATTGATATTCGATTAAACTTATTGGCACCGACCATTCTTGTTTGGCATTTTCGTGTCTTAACGCAACTGCTAAAATATTAGGTGCTCTATTTGAAAGATTGTCGTTGATTACAACTCTTTGAGAAGCATTAAAACTAAGAAACCACATGTCTTTCCAATTGTAATCGAATTGAATATTGACACGAGTTGGAAGGAAATGCTGGTAATTATCGGTTACAGAAAACTCAGTACCAGGATTACCTGTAAAACCAAAACGAAGCGCTCTATCTAGGGCAAAAACACCTTTATAGGCCGCATCAATTAAGCTATCAATTCCAGCATTGATGTTTCCATAGGAAGTATTAACGGTTTGCTTTTTGAAGTTGATGAAACCAATATCCATCACTGAAATACCAAATCTCCATTTATAAGTTTGGAATTTTCTCACCCTTCCACCACCAGCAATATTTGGACATTGTGCAGTAGTAGACCTAATACCTTTTCTTTTTCTAATTAAAGTATAACCAATATCACCTGCGAATCCATTTCCTCTAATGGCCATTAATTCACTTACATATTTTGATTTGGTAGCTGCATAACCAAAATTAAAATTACCATTTTCAACATAGATGGTAGAATCATTTCCAAAGGTCCATTTACTGCCATTATCAGCCCAATACACTGAATTAATACCTAGCAAAAAATGACCATTTACACCAAAACGATGCGCATAACGGAGAGATTCTTTGATGATAGTAGAAAAGTTAACAGCAATATCAAAAAAAGCGAGGTTACCAGAGCGACTTCCATCCATGCTCATTGTTTTTCCAAACAAATCATTGGTTCTGTTTCCTTTTAATAAGAAAGTTGCCAATTCAGGAGACAAGCCATGAGAAGAAGAAACTGTTCTGATACCAGTGTATAAACCTACAGAGTTTTTACCAAAACTACTCAGAAAAGAAGGCCCCATCATGGTAAAATCGATGTAGGCATAATTGCTTTTTTTGAGATCTCTTTTAATTTGAAAAACCCTATCGAAAACCTCACTTACATTTTTGCCTGTATCAGACATGAACTGTGAGAAAGAGGTTCCCAGTAAAGAAGGCAAAGGTTTTGCTGGAAGATAAAAACCATTGTTTAAAACACTGAATGAAACCCCTATGGGCATTACTTCAGTTGAATTACTTAGCCAATTGGTAGAAGAAGGGTTGATCATAGGACCCATTACCCCGGCAAAATTACTGCTGTATATTCCATTCTGGAATTGAGCTTGCGTTTTTAAGCAGATGCTCAAGAGGAATAAAAACAGAAAGGTAATTTTATTTTTCATTAGTGTAAAGTCTCGCAAAATAGTAAATTTAAACGGCGTAAGCAATACTTGCAATGCTTACTTTGCAATCAAGAGAATGAATGATACTATTGGCAAAGCTCTCCATTGTAGCCCCTGTTGTAATCACATCATCTACTAAGAGATAATGAGGTGAATGCTTTTTGGTTTTCAGTTCATCATCTACCGAAAAAATTTCTTTTACATTCTGCCAACGTTCTATTCTTGATTTTCTTGTTTGTGTATCTGTTGCTTTGTTTCTTTTAGTTAAGTGACTGAGGTTAGGAATGCCTGTTGCATTGGATAATCCTTTTGCAAATTCTTCGCTTTGATTGAAACCTCTTTTTCTGAATTTTGATATATGGAGTGGCACTGCTAAAATTCCATCGAAATACAAATCGGGGATTTGTTCTTGAAGCTGCGCACCATAACTAGCACCAAGGTATTCTGCTAATTCTTTATCGCCATTGTACTTGATATTGTGCAATAGTTTTCTGGTCATACCTTCCTCGAGAAAATACAAATAGGAAAAGGCCTTTTGAAGCGGTACCCTTCCCCAAAATGTACGCTCCACACTGTTATCTTTTTCTAAGTGAAAATTGGTTTTGGGTAAATTTGAAAGGCATTCCAAGCATAGGTATTTTTCCTCTGCCAACAGCGAAGTATCGCAGGAGAGACAGCAGTTGGGAAATAATATATGTAAGAGTCCGTTTATCACAAACTACTAAAGTAAATGTTAAAAAGGTACGACTTACTTAATTATTTGTTAAAAGCAGGGTCGTGTGATAAATATCAGTATAGTGAATTTTCAAAACATTGATTCTTATCAAGTTACGGAAATAACCTTAAATAACTATTGAAAGCAAAATGAAAGAAATTTCATGTTAAAAAGCCTGATAAAGGAAAACCTAAAAATTGATGTAAATATGTGTATATTAGTGAACAATAAACTAAAATTCATGATAAATTGAGTATTGCAGCATGAATTTTTAACTAATTTCGCATTGACTAAAATAAAATCAGCTTTGAATTTGGTTCGGTATTTGATAAAATCTTAGCAATTGAAAAAGCTCCACCCATATCAATCAAAAAATTATCTATCCAAATTGGCTTGGGTGCTCTTATTATTTATTTTCATCCCTAACGTAATTTTTGCTCAAAAAGGTTATGATAAAATTGGACCTTATAAAAATGGAAGAGCCAAGGTTTTTAAGGGGGATAAAATGGGATTTATTAATGAAGCTGGAGAAGAAGTGATACCATGTATTTACGAATATATTGGTGATTTTGTGAATGGAAGAGCCAAAGTTATTCTTGCTTTGAAAGAAGGTTATATCAGTTATGAAGGGGAGGTAATTATCCCCATTAAATATGATAAAATTGGGCCCTTTAAAAATGGGTTGGCCAAAGTATATGTAAAAGGTAAGGTGGGTTTAATCAACTATGAAGGCGAAGAAATTGCGGAACCTAAATACGATTTGATTGGAGAGTTCAATCGCTTTGGCATTGCAAAAGTTCAATTCGACAGAAAAGAAATGTTTATGCGTACA
The DNA here is from genome assembly GCA_049242065.1 of Bacteroidia bacterium. Classification (GTDB taxonomy): domain Bacteria; phylum Bacteroidota; class Bacteroidia; order UKL13-3; family UKL13-3; genus CAISCU01. The sequence continues at coordinate 4,467 of JBMLPO010000243.1, read as the reverse complement.
AGTGGTGAAACCTTTTTACCAGTTGACCCCAACGCTGAGGAATTGGAAGAATAAAATCTATTTGCAAGCATCACATCCATTCTTTTTCGCTACCTCGTTCAATTGAGAAATTGTGCTAAGTGGTTTGGAGATTTGATATTCAAAACAAATCTTTGAGTACATTAGCATTCCACATGAAGAAAATTTTACTCCTATCAGCCCTTACTTGTCAAGCTGTTTTGGGCTTTGCACAAAGTCAGGTTAAGTCTTATTTAAAAGATCCAGGATCTTACAGAGAGCATAACTTAGATATCAAACACCTAAAACTTGAGGTTAAATTTGATACCAGAATTGGAAAAGTTTTTGGAAAAGTAAGTCATGAATTTACAGCCCTTCAAGAAAGAATTGACTCTGTATTTTTTGATGCTCCAAACATTGATATTAAAAAAAGTACCTTAAATGGACAAGATTTACCATTTAAGGTAAACAAAACTGGCGTATGGGTTTACCCGCAAAAGCCATTAGCATGGGAACAGAGTGGAATCATTTACTTTGAATATGAATGTTTACCCAAACGAGGAATTTACTTTATTGGATGGAATGAAAAACCAGCACCAGTAAGCGATCCATTTGCAGTGAGAAAACAAATCTGGACGCAAGGTCAAGGCATTGATAACAGACATTGGATTCCCATGTATGATGACATGAATGATAAATTCACAACAGAAACCATTATACATTTTGACAGTGAATATGAAGTGCTATCGAATGGAGCATTCATCAAAAAACAAAAGAACAAAGACCAAACTACTACATGGCATTATAAAATGAGTAAACCACATGCTGGATACTTATTGATGATTGCAATAGGTAAATATGGAATTGCTAAAGCCAAAAGTAAAAGAGGTGTTCCATTAAATTATTACTATTATCCTGAGTTTGCAGACAGGATGGAACCCACCTACAGACATACACCAGCCATGATTGATTTCATGGAAGAATACACCGGCATCAATTATCCGTGGGAAACTTACTCTCAAGTAATGGTTCAAGATTTTTTATATGGAGCCATGGAAAACACAACAGCCACCATATTTGGCGACTTCTTTAATGTAGATGCAAAAGCCTTCAACGACAGGAATTATGTATCTGTAAATATGCATGAATTAACCCATCAATGGTTTGGTGATTATATAACGGCAAGGGATGGAAGAGACACTTGGCTTCAAGAAAGTTATGCCACCTTTTTTCCTAAACAATTTTCGAAAGTAATTGATGGAGAAAACGAATGGAGTTGGCAAAGAAGAGCTCATCAAAATGCAGCAGTAGAAGCTGGTAAAAAAGATGATTATCCTGTAAGACATACCAAGGGTGGAACTGCAAGAGTTTATCCAAAAGGTGCAGCAGTTATCTCTATGTTGGAATATGTTTTAGGAGAAGCTCAGTGGAAAAAAGTATTACATCATTACCTAAAAAAGCATGCCTATTCTAATGTTGAAACCAACGACTTACAACAAGCGATAAAAGATGTTTTAGGATTAAATTTAGATTGGTTCTTTGACGAATGGATTTATCGTGGAGGAGAGCCTCACTACCGCGTTCATTATGAAGATTTGAGTTACCAAGATGGAAGCAGATCAACAGAAATTGCCATCGAGCAAATTCATGCTACCAATGAAACAATTCAATATTTTAGAATGCCTGTTGTATTAGAAGTGTATTACGAAGATGGCAGTAAAGACGAGGTAAAAGAAGTATTGGAAGAAGCTTTTGAGGTTATAAAAATCAACAATCCTAAGAAGAAAAAAATTGCATTTGTTTTGTTTGATCCTAATTCCAATATCATTAAACAAGTTACGTTTAAAAAGAAGTTTGAAGAGCTAGAAGAACAAATTGAAAAAGCACCTTATTACCTTGACAGGTATGATGCAGCAGTTGCCTTAAGAGAACTTCCAATAGAACAAAAAAGGGAAGTGATACATGAAGCTATTAAAAGAGAAAAGCACTATGGCATAATAAACGAATTGATTCAACAGATTGCAAATGATGAAAATGCACAAAGTCAAAACATTTTACAATCATTGTTGAAACATGAAAAATCTGTGGTTAGGGAACAGGTTTTAAACAAAAACAAAACATGGACTGAAGCTTGGAAATTACTTTATGAAAAGAGTTTAAATGACAACAGTTATGATGTTCAAAAAACCGCTTTAGAAAAGCTTTGTAAAGCCTATCCTTCAGAAGCTGCTAAATATCTTGAAATATGCAAGGACTCTTATGGAATGAATCAAGCATTAAAATTAAAATGGATTGAACTCAGTATAGAAAATCAATATAAAAAAGAAGAAGCTTTGAGCCTACTTGAGTTGTATGTGAGTCCTTCATTTGAATTCAGAACAAGAGTGGCAGCCTTTCAATTATTAAAATCTCTGAACCATGTTAATGAATCTGTTTTAAGTTCATTGTTTCAAGCATGTTTGAGCAGCAACGGAAGATTATCGGGACCAGCTGTTGATCTATTAAACAATTGGATGAATCAATCATCAATAAAGAAGATGGCAGAAGACGTTTTCAAAAAATCGAATTTCACCACAGAACAAAAGGAGCAGTTACAAAAACAAGTGAATTTGTTTAAGTAATGAATTATTGATAATTTGAATTTAAAATCCCCTATCATGAAAAAAATAATCTTTGCCATGACTTGTCTGTTTTTTCTTTTTCAAGAAATAAAAGCACAAGTAAAAACTTATGGAACTTCAGAAACAGAATTGATTTTCTCGTTTGCCGATTACAGAAAAGCTGGACAATCAATTAATACACCACTGCGATTCAGTTGCTTCTTACACCTTGGTAATTTATACCATATGGATTTAAACAAGAACTTTGGTTTATTTACTGGATACGGCTTAAGAAATATTGGATTTAGTTCAACAGAAGGCGATAGCACCATTAAAAGAAGAAATTATTACTTGGGAGTTCCTGTGGGCATTAAAATTGGAGAAGTAGGAAATGGCACTTATGTATACTTGGGTGCTGAGGCGGAATTGGCATTGAACTATAAAGAAAAATTATTTGTAGCTGGGAAGAAAATTGAATCGGCAAAATTCAATACTTGGTTTAGTGAAAGAACCAATTTGTTTATGCCATCTGTATTTTTAGGTTTGAATACCAAAAGCGGAATGAATGTAAAATTCAGGTATTACCTACAAGACTTCTACAATAAAAATTTTACCGAAAACGGCGTTAAAATCTATAACAATGTTGAATCATCACAAATCTTTTATTTCTCTATAGGTTGGAATGTTAGTAATGCTAGAAAAAAGAGTGGCGGAACAGCGAAACAAACCTTCAATAAAGAAGCATAAATGACTTTAGAAATAGAAGAATAAACCCAATCTAATTATGTTTTGAGATGGCAGGTTTTGCTACATCAAAAAATAATTAGATATTGGGGTATGATTATCTGCTGCCCCACTTGTACAACAAGTTTGTCGATAGACCCAGAACAAGCAATAGAGCTGCTTGGCAAAGAAATTAATTGTCCTGATTGTGGCAATCAGTTTCAAATTAATGAGACTAAGGAATCCCTTAGTTTTGATATGAAACTAGAAGAGATGAAGGACGAATTGGTTATTCAAAACAGTCTTAAAAATTTGGCTAGGCATTTCGATGATTGTTAAGAATGCAAGTCAAATTCCCCAGGATGTTGATAAATATGGTGAAGTCACTTTGTTTTTAAGTAGAAACAAATACTTTTGCAATGCATTTCGAATTTACCTTGAATGGTGAATGCCAACCGAGAAAGAACCCTACGGTGGCAAAACAATGCGGACTTTGAAGTCAAAGTGTTCATTTGGAATTTGACCCAAAGTTTTTGTTTTTTGAAAAGCACAAGTACAAACATTATTTAACCAAGCAATAAAATGGCTTATTTATTCACCTCAGAGTCGGTAAGTGAAGGACACCCCGACAAAGTAGCGGATCAGATATCTGATGCGTTAATCGACAATTTCCTAGCTTTTGATCCGGATTCAAAAGTTGCATGTGAAACTTTAGTAACAACCGGACAGGTTATTTTGGCCGGAGAAGTAAAATCGAAAGCATATCTTGATGTTCAAGAAATTGCCAGAGGCGTAATTCGTAAAATTGGTTATACCAAAAGTGAGTACATGTTTGAAGCAAACTCATGTGGTATCTTATCTGCTATTCACGAGCAGTCTGCCGACATTAACCAAGGTGTAGACAGAAAGAAAAAGCAAGACCAAGGTGCAGGTGACCAAGGAATGATGTTTGGTTATGCAACTAACGAAACAGATGATTACATGCCATTGGCTTTAGACTTGGCTCATAAAATTCTTATTGAATTAGCTGCACTTCGCAGAGAGAACAAACAAATTAAATACCTAAGACCAGATGCTAAAAGTCAGGTTACATTAGAGTATGATGATAACAATGTTCCTGTAAGAATCGATTCTATCGTACTTTCAA
>JBMLPO010000242.1:0-30931 GCA_049242065.1 Bacteroidia bacterium | reverse complement strand
ACAAGCTTCTCAAATCAGCATTTACGACAACAATACAGGAAACCTTGACACTTCATTCTATGCGGGCATCAACACCTCTTCTTTTCTAAAAATTACTCGATAATTTGGTATTGTTTTTTTCTGCATTTCTAAGAACTCAATCAACTCAATAACTATTCAGTTATTTAATTAGAAAGAAGTTTAGAAAAAGTTAAATGGAACAAAATATATTTGAAACCTATTTAAGCCATGCAACTACCACTTCGCTTGAAATCAATATTCTTACTTATTCTGCTGTTGCTGCTAGTGACAAGTTCTTCGCGTGCCCAGCAAGTAAGTAAAATTTATCGATTCCATATCAATAACAAAGGAATTGAATCGATTTTGGATAGTTTAGAAAAACTCAGCACTAAAAAATTTTACTACAGTAGTTCACTGATTCCTATTCAAAGAAAAATTACCTACCACTTTGATCAAGCCTCCTTGATGGATATTTTAATCTTCCTTTTTCCTGAACCAGATATTCAAATAACTGAGCTAGACCAAAAAATTATTATCTCTAAAAAAGACATCAAAAAATATACATTCAGTGGATACATCAAAGATGCAGCTAGTTCAGAAAATCTAATCGGAGTTAGCATTTCAGATGTCAATCAACGCCATACTGCAATAAGCAATGCTTATGGTTTTTTTAGTCTTGATTTACCAGAAGGAAACAACAAAATTAGGTTCTCATATGTTGGATACAAAACCTTCGAAAAGCGAATTCAAATCAGCGGAAACACAGAAGAAAATATCATCATGCAAAATGATGAAGAGTTAGAAGAATTGATTGTAAAAGCTAATGAAGAAGACCCATTAAAAGGTATACAGAATATTGAAATTCCATTGAAAAAAATTGGAGATATTCCTGCGATGATGGGTGAAAACGATGTAATCAAATACCTAAGTCTTACACCAGGAGTTTCTAAAGGAACAGAAAGTAACCAAGGCATGTTTATTAGAGGAGGTACACCAGATCAGAACCTCATTATGGTAGATGATGCCACTATTTATAGTGCTTATCATTTATTTGGAATCAATTCACTTTTTAGTGGCTCAGAGCTCCGACATGCAGAACTAAACAAGAGCGGATTTTCTGCTAAATACGGAGGTCGCACTGCTGCTGTTCTCAACATGAGTTTAAAGGATGGAAATCGCCAAGAATTTGATGTAGATGCAGGATTGGGACTACTTGCTTCACATCTTCAGATAGATGGGCCATTGGTGAAAAATAAATCAAGTATACTTTTCTCTGCTCGAAGAACTTATGTTGATTTACTTTCAAAACCCTTTTTTCAAGATGGGGAAAATGCGGCGTATTATTATTATGATATCAATGCAAAAATGAATCTCGATATCAATCCAAAAAACAGATTGTATTTCAGTCTTTATAATGGACATGATTTATTCAAAACAGAATCAAGCAATGGTACTGATACAGATAAATCATTGATAAAATGGGGCAACTCAGCATTTAGTTTTAGATGGAACACACAGTTAAATAATAAACTATTTTTGAATACTACCTGCTACCGAACCTCTTATTCTAGCTTAATCAATGTGGGTTTTTCAGGTATAAATAATGCCAACAGTATTGAACTCAAAACTGGTATTGTTGACGTAGGACTCAAAACAGATTTTGATTATACACTCAGTAACCGCCATTGGATTAAAACTGGATTGCATATCATCCAACATCAATTCACCCCAAGTTTACTCAATGTTCAAATAGATGAAAAAGGTGCTTTAGAAAATTTACAAGAAACCAAAATCAATGGACTTGAAATGGCTTTATATGTTGAAGATAAAATCAAAATCAGTAAAAAAACCGAATTAAACGCTGGATTAAGAATGAACCTCTTCCGCATCAATCAGACTAGCTATTTTTATCCAGAACCACGTTTGCAATTGAATCATGCTTTCAATCAGAAATTACTGATGAACTTATCTTATACACATATGACCCAGTATGTCAATCTGATTAGCACAGGCATGTTAGGACTTCCTTCAGAAATATGGATTCCCAGTACTGAAAATCTGAAGCCACAAATTGCAAAACAAATCAGTGGAGGTTATGCGTGGAAATTGAACCCATACTTTACCCTCTCTCAAGAATTTTATTATAAAAAAAGTAAACACACCAGTGCATATAGACAAGGCGCAGGATTCCTTTCATTGCTTACAGAATTCAACAGTATGAACAAGGGCATTTCCTTTTTTGAAAGTTTACTCACACAAGGACAAACAGAAGCTTATGGAACAGAGTTAAGCCTGAACTTCAAAAAGGGAAAATTCGAATCATGGTTTTGTTATAATTTAGGGAAAATCAATCAGCAATTCGACGACTTAAACCGTGGTAGATGGTTTGATGCGTTTTACGATAGACGACATGATTTAAATTGGGTGGGCATTTATAAACCAAATAAACACTGGACCTTCTCCATTTCTTGGATTTATGGTTCAGGTTTTGCGATGAGTTTACCAACTGCTAATATTGGAACAATAGGTCATGCGCCTATCAACAATAGCGGGATGATTTTAGATGGAGAATTCTCTTCCAATTCATATTACTATCCATACAAAAACAATTATAGAACGGCTGCAACCCATCGCATGGACTTTGCCTGCAAATACCAATTCAAAACAAAAAGAACTACTCAAATTTTAAGTTTAAGTATTTATAATGTTTACAACAGGGCCAATCCATTTTATTATGATATCGACACCAAGATTGAAAATGGAAAAACTGTATTGAAACAAATTAGTTTCTTTCCCACCTTACCATCTTTTTCATGGAGGATTTTATTCTAATGAAAAACATTCAACAACTTACATGTATTCTGTTGTCCTTATTCTCGATAAGTGCCTGTCAGCGTGAAAAAATTGTATTAGAAGAACTACCAAGTGAGTTTCAAATGGTGGCTCATTGTTATTTAGATGCAGATAGCAGCAAACTCATTAGCTGTAAGCTTACGCAATCTCAAGCAATATTCGGTCAAACAAATACAGAACTAAAACCTATTATTGATGCAACGATTGAGATTGGCTCAAATGGCAATTGGTTGCAGTTAGTTTATGATGACATGAACCAAATTTATTTGATGAATGCTCCTGATGGTTTTTTGGAAGACAATCAAAAATATGAATTGAAAATCAGTCACCCTAATTATCCTACTGCCACAGCGAGTATCAATTTGCTACCTGATTATACAACAGACCACATTCAAGCAAAAGTAAAAATCCTTAGAAATGCTATTGATAGCACTCAGTCACTTAGTTATTCTATTAGCTGGGAAGACCAGGCGTCTAACAAAAACTATTATAGAATTATTCCACAAATAGGATATATAAATATAGATATGCCAGGAGATACATTTTATATGGCTCCATCTTTTGGAAAGATTTTTTTAGCTGATGAATCCAATATAAAAGGAAATCTTATTGAATGGAATGAAACCTCTAATTTTTATCCTTTTTCAGAAAATGGTTTCAAGCCTGTTACTGTCAAAATCCATATTTTAAACATCGATAGAACCTATTACGATTACCATCTTTTTATACAGAAAATGAATTCAGATGGAGGCTTTGTGGAACCTAGCTTTTTTAGCAGTAATATGAATCAAGCCTATGGCATATTTGCTGCATGTAATGGACTTTCAGAAAAAACTTTTCCGCTTGAATAGGGGTATTCTTATTTTCGGGACTCCTATAGGAAACCGAAAACATGGAAAGCGCCGAAATTTTTGAGCTCATCAGCAAGGCAGATGCAGGCAGCATTAGTGCTTCTGAACAAGAAAAACTAAATGAATGGAAGCAGGCATCTGAAGCCAATGCCATTGAATTTGCTGAACTATCTGCCCTATTCAAAGCCTCCGCAGATACAGATACCAGTGCCAGCGATCGTTCTTGGGAAAGATTGAAGTTTGCCATTGAAAGTCAATCTCCAAAGAAAACTTCAAATAAAACTTGGTTGTGGTTAGCAGCCTCCTTGATGGCTGTTTCAATGCTGGCTTATTTCTTCTACCCTATTTCGGCATCAGAAGCCATGGCTTATAGTTCGGGTTCAAATGAAATCAAATCCATTGAACTACCCGATGGAAGCAAGGTTCAAATGAATCAATTAACAAAACTCAAATTTGAAGAAAAAGATGGGAAACGAATTTGCTCATTTGATGGAGAAGCCTATTTTGAAATCAGTAAAAATCCCGAAAAACCTTTTATCATAGAAGGATCACATACCGATATTCAAGTTTTAGGAACAAAATTTTTATTCAATGACCGCTCCGCATCTGACTTGGCTTTGGTAAAAGTTACTGAAGGAAAAGTGAAGTTCAGTGATAAAAAATTAAATGAGAAAATTCTTGTTGCTGATGAGGAAGCCATGTATGCAAATGAATCGCTCATCAAGAAGAACAAAACAACAAGTTTTGATATCAAAAAATGGCAAACTAAGGAGCTCGATTTCAATGATGCAATTCTAGCTGAAGTAATTCCGCAAATAGAATCGATGTATGCTATTCAAATTCATTGCTCTCAAAAAGGCATCTTGTATTGCAGATTCAGTGGTAATTTTAAAAACGACCGAATAGAAACGGTCATGCAAGTATTAGCTAGCAGTTTGAACCTTCAATTAAGTAATACGCAGGAAAGCTATTTATTAGAAGGAAAGGCTTGTGATGAATAGTGAATACCAAGCCCAAGAAGAAACACTCTTAAATCGCTTAAAAACGGGCGACATGAAAGCATTTGAAACCTTATACAAAATGTTTCATAAAATGCTTTGGCATTATGCAAAAGAGATGCTCAAAGATGAAGATGAGGCAGAAGATACCGTTCAACAGCTTTTTATTCGAATATGGGAAAAAAGAGATTCCTTACTCATCAGCACGTCTTTTAAAAGTTATCTATTTACCTCTGTTAGAAATGCTTGTTTAAAGAAAATGGAAAAAGCAGTTAGAGAAAAGGCCAGTGATCCACTCGAATCAACAGAAATGGAAAGAGTGGGGAAAGCCCAAGACCCTGCACAATTTAAAGACCTCCAATTAGCCATACAATCAGCAATTGAATCTTTACCCGAAAGATGCAGACTGATTTTTAAACTCAGCAGGTATGGCGGACTTACCTATACTGAAATTGCAAAAGAGCTAGAACTCTCGGTTAAAACAGTAGAAAACCAAATGTCGAAAGCCCTACAAAGTTTAAGGCAAGATTTGAAACATCACTTTAGCTGGTTGATACCAGGATTATTGATTGTGATTGAAAAAATGGATATAATACATGATTTCGTTTTTCAATAGACCCGGGTTAAAACAAGAAAATATTTGATTAATTCCTCAATAGCCCCGTGGTCAGGTATGGCAAAATTTTATTTATTCCTCAATAGCCCCGTGGTTTTAACCCGGGGCTATTGAGGAATCCGGATGATTTCCTCCAAACATAAAAATATTTTCCTAACACATAGGGGTAAAACAAATTCTGCAGCTCTTATCAGTAAATCAACACAAAAACAGATTTACTTATGAAGAAGATTTTATTATTAATAGGCGGATTGAGCCTCTTTTTATCGAGCATCAAAGCACAAATTCCTAATGCCGGTTTCGAAAATTGGGATACCACCAATCTATTCATCTACAAACATATTTATCCTGTGGGCTGGATGAGCAATAACCTGTATTGGCAATCGGTTAACAAACAAAATGCTGTGGTGCCAAGTGGAGATGCACATACTGGTAAGTATGCCATGAAGATGACTGTTCTAAACGACACTTCTGCCTCAAAACAAGGTGCAAGCTGTGGAACCTTTGTTGGCGATTTGTTCATGGGTGAAGGAAACGGAAAATTCCCTATTCAAAATAAACCTTCAGGCTTCGAATTCTGGTACCAATTCAACGGAACCAAAACAGAGAACTTTATTGTATTCATGAATCTGTACAAAGGAGAAAACCAAGTAGGATCTGCTATGGCATACGGACAAGAATTCACAAACAATTGGACGAAGCACATCAGTCAGATAGATTATACCTCAGAAGAATTGCCAGATAGTGCCAGCATTTCGATTATGGTTGGATATTCAGATACACCAACAGTAGGAACCATATTTATGATTGATGATTTAGCATTCATTCATACTACTGCTATCAAAGAATCTCAATTAGAAAATGATTTTGTTGTCTATCCAAATCCGAGTTCTGGTGAAGTAAACATTTCATTCCAAAGGCCAATAACAAATGATTTACACATCAATCTGCAAGATATTTCTGGTAGAACAATCCAATCGTTCTCAGATAATGAATACTCAATCAATGAAAATGAAATTGCTTTAAGAATAAATGGTTTCGAACCAGGCATCTATTTGCTTGAAATGAAATCTAATAACAAAGTTGTAAGCAAAAGAATCATCCTTCAATAATTGAAGTTAGCCTGAACCTACCATGAAAATCATCATCTCCATTATGCTTTTCCTAGGTCTAAACAACCTGGTATATGCAAATAAAATTAGCTTTATGATTAGCGATTCTAAAACGCACGAAGCAATCATTGGTGCCAGCATCATCAGAAGCGATAACAAGTTAGGTGCTCAAACAAATCTGAAGGGTGAAGCCATTCTTGAAACTGAACTGCCTGCTGCTTTTACCATTTCTTATATTGGTTATGAGAGTCAAACTATTCAAATAAAAGTGCCGACTCAAACACCATTCATCATTGAACTTGTTGAAAGCAAAAGGGAGCTAAAGGAAGCCAAAATTCAAGCATCAAAAAGCAAATTATCACAAAGAGAAAAAGCAGGAATCATCAGCATTCAACCAAACGAATACAGATTTCTTGCAAGTGCAGGAGGAGAAAAAGATCCTATACAGGTTTTACAATTGATGCCCGGTTTAAAAAAGGGTGCCAATGGTGGTGATGGCTTTTTTGTAAGAGGTGGTTCTGCCGACCAAAATTTAATTCGTGTTGATGGAGCTACAGTCTATAATCCCAATCATTTACTTGGCTTCTTCTCGGTATTCAATTCAGATGCCATTCAAGATATCAAGTTATATAAGGGTGCCTTTCCTGCTAGCATGGGAGGAAGGTTGTCGTCGGTAATGGATATCAAACTAAAAGAGGCCGAACAAAGCAATTGGACAGGTAATACGTCGCTTGGATTATTATCTGTAAAAGCTTTTATGAGTGGACCCATTATCAAAAACAAACTAGGTATATCTGCATCTTTTAGAAGAACATATATCGAACAATTATTTGCTTTGGCAGGTAATGAATTGCCTTATTACTTTCAAGATGGACATATCAAACTCAACTATGCTTTCAACGAGAACAATAAATTAAGTTATACTGGCTTTTATGGAAATGATGTATTAAGGATCAACCGTGAAAAGGAAAACGAAAAACAAATCGACTTTGGAACCAGTTGCCACAATTGGGTACAGGTATTACACTTTCGTCATTTCAATAAAGATTTCATCAGTAATTTGTATGCAGTTAAAACCAATTATGCATATACAGTCAATGCCAATATAGATGGCAACATATTTGGCTTGAAGGCAGAAGTACAGGACCTTCAAATCAAGGGCGATTTAAGTAAGCAGATGAATAAGTCGACTCATTTAAAAACTGGATTTGAATTAACACGTCATTATTTCAACCCCAATCAAACGAGCATTTTTGGGTCATTGAATGAATTATTAAGACAAACAGAAAGCAGTAAATTCAATGCAAATGAAGCAGCAGTATTCGGACTGATGGAAAAAAACATCAATCAGAAATTAAACATCAACATGGGATTAAGAGTCTCTTCCTCTTTTGGAAAAAACTTTTTATATGCTGCTCCAGAGCCTAGATTGAGTTTGCATTACCAAATGAATGAAGTTTCGAGTATTCACTTTTCGTACAATAGCATGCAACAATACTTGCATTTGGTAAGTGGTTCTTCTGCGGTAATGCCAACCGATTTGTGGTTTCCAGTTTCAAAACAAGTAAAGCCACAAAGCTCACATCAATATTCCATTAGTTACCAAAAAGAATGGATGAACAAAGGGTTATTCTTTCAAATTGAACCTTATTTCAAAACCATGAATAATTTGGTTGAATACAAAGAGGGCACACAAATTTTATTAAACAATGAAATTGAAAAAGACCTCGTGCAAGGAAAAGGAAGAGCTTATGGTATTGAATTGATGTTGCAAAAAAAGACTGGTAAATTAAGCGGTTGGATTGCTTACACTCTTTCTTGGTCTGAACGAAAATTTGAAGAACTCAACAAAGCAAAATGGTTCTATGGCAGATATGATAGAAGACATGATTTGAGTTTGGTATTGAATTACCAAATCAAAGAACGTTGGGTTATTTCAAGCACTTTCACTATTGGTAGTGGGATGCGTGTAACTCCTATGATAGGTAAATACATGATGCCTGCTGGTTCTTATAATGATGTTATTGGTGTGCCCATTTATGGCGATAGAAACTCTTTGGTTTTATCTCCATTACATCGTCTTGATTTCAACTTGAGTTATCAATCTAAACCCGGTAAAAAAATCAGAACAGAATGGAGCATTGGTGCTTGTAATGTATACAATAGAACCCAAGCATATAAACTCAGTCTAGTTAAAAACCCAGACAATACAAGAAGCTTCAAGCAGGTAGGCCTTTATGGATTTGTTCCTTCTGCTTCTCTACATATTCAATTTTAAAACCTCTCATTACTCATATGCGCAATCAAATAAATACGAAAGAACAGTTTCATTTTCATCCCGGATTGATTTTGCTCTTGATTATCATCAGTCAATTATTGGCTTGCAAACCTGAAGCTCTTGATGTGAAAATGCCTAAAGCACCAGAGCAGCCATCCATTGCTTCTCAGTATGGGATAGATGGTATTTTGGGTTTGGTATTAAGCAAGAGTTTTGACGCAGGAAAACAGCTTTACACAGCAGACAGCAATGGCATACAGTATGATAGCACCCTATTATTAAGCGGCGCAATTATTCAAATAAAAGGAGGCGGACAAACTTTTACTTTAGAAGAATTGGAACCCGGGATTTACGCAAGCAGTTCTGCTAACTTAATCGATGGAGAAAACTACCAATTAGATGTAATGTGTGCTGATGGAAAAACGCTACAAGCAAGCAGCATCAAACAATCCAAAGTGAGCTTTAACGAACTCTCTGCAACTTTATCTGCCAACAATAAAAATGTATTGGTGAAATTTAGTTTTAATGATTTACCAGGAACAGATAACTACTATGTTGTGAATTATATCAGTGGAAACCAAACCCAACAAGTACCAGATAAACCCGATCCCGAATACATTGCCAAACGCATACTCGAGCAAAATGCCACATACGATCTCATTGATGAGTCTTTATTTAAAGCGGGTGTTTACAAAGGCGAAAAAACAATCAATAGACCCAGTAATTCTGATACCATTGCAGTAGCGTTAACTCATATCAGCAAAGGATATTATCAATACCTCCAAGCTCAAAAAAAAGCTGGAACTTTATTCAATCAGATACGAGCTGAAGTAGTAAATTTCCCCAGTAATATTCAAAATGGATATGGCTATTTTGAACTGAATGAACCTGATTTTCATTTGTTAGAACTAGAATAAAAAATGCCTGTTATGTTTGTACATAACAGGCATTTTGATAAAAGTTATTTGCTTATTGAATGGCGATTTTCATCACCTGTTTTTTACCATTGCTTTGGTAGAAACGAATGATGAAGATTCCTTTATCAGATGCATAAACAGGTATTTCCCCATTCACCAATAAACGGTTCTGATACAGTATTCTTCCATGTATATCAACCATATCAAAATACACATCACCTGCCACATTTTGTAATACTTTGATACTCGACTCTAAATCGGTATAGTATATTTTATGAATGATCACTTCATCTTCTATATCTGCCCCAACAGATATAATTTTTGAATAGGATTCTTTACCATCAAAATCAACCTGACGAATTCTATAGTAATACAAATCTTCTGTTGCTTGGTGATCTATAAATTCATAATGAGTCAATCGGTTGCTATTTTGTTTAGCTGATGATTTGCCCAAACTGCTCCAATCACTTGAATTGAGGCTTCTTTCAATTTCAAAATATTGGTTGTTCTTTTCAGAAGCAGTAGCCCAGTTTAATACCACTTCATTTTTTGAAATACGTCTTCCATCAAAAGAAGCCCAACTAACAGGTAGCGGATTATTTGTTGGACCACTGATAGTCCAATCATCAATGGCAGCACCTAAATCTGTTGTGTTCACATCGGTTAAAAAAGCAATCCTAAAAGCAACCTTGTTGTTACCTGCCAATGAACTGATATTATAAGAGCGTAATACATAACTATTATTGGTGGCATTGAAGAATGCTTCATTCACAGGAAAAACTGCCGTACCAGCCGTATTAGAAAAATCATACCAAGAAGTTTGAACCGTGGTACCCAATGGCAACCAAGTAGAGCCAGAATTCAAACTGTATTCAATTCTAATTCCATCGTAGGTCAGTTCAAACTTATTCTTCATCCAAAAACTCAAGGTATAAGATGAAAGATTTGATGTTAAATTATACGAAGGAGAGTATAAATAACAGATGGTATTATCTAGATACTGTGTAGCCGTAGGGTCAATCACCCAAGCATTTGTTCCTGATACCACTCCATTCTTTCCCGCGATTATTGAACTGCCCCTCACAAAAGATGAACCTGATTCACTTACTGCAGCAAAATCATTTGTATTGACTTCAAAATTTCCTCCCGAGGATAATAAATAAGGAGTACCGCGATAAGGCAATACAGTTATATACGCATTTTTTGTAGTGGTAGCTGCGTTACCATTGATAGTAAGACTCACATTATAAGTACCACCTGCGGCATACGACTTAATAGGATTCATGGAATTACTCGTAGTTCCATCTCCAAAATCCCATAGGTAAGAAGTTGCCCCTGAACTGGTGCTATTGAACTGAATATTTGCAGTTGGATAAACAACCGTTTTATTGGCAACAAAATTAGCTATAACAGTTGGGTTTGACCCATAATCAGGTAAAAATGCAGTATACAATCCTCGTCCATGGGTTGCAGCAGCTATCAATCTATCTGAACTTCTTACTTGCAACATATCTACTCTTACATTAGCCAAGCCAGTATTGGTTGGAGCCCAATTGGTAGAAGACCCCATAATTGAGTCAGTACTCCATACACCCAGTTCTGTAGCAAGCAAAGCCTTAGAGCCCTTTTGTGGATGTAATGCAATCCATCTGATAGGCATATCTGGTAAGTTTCCTTCAATGGATGTCCAAGTAGTACCTCCATTTTTAGTTTCCCAAACCGATGCCAAACCATAATTGGTAATGGTCAATAAAATATGGTTTTCATCTCCTTTTTCAACTTCCACACAACTGATATAACCACTTGATGGAATACTTGCATTGGTTATAATGGTACCTGTTACTGAAGTACCCGTATTTGCATTATCTGCTCTAACCACCCTTCCAGTGAAGGCAAAATAAACCCTGTTTAATACATTTGGTGAAACCTTTACTGCTGTTACGGTACCACTTCCATTGCTCAATGTAACAGTAGCAGTAGTAGTTCCTGTTTGTGGATTAGACCACCTAAAAAAAGTGGAACTGCCTGATGCTCCATACAACACATTGGTACTATCATCATAATCTGTTGGATTGATAAACCTGCCCGTATTACTACTGATTACATTTGAAAAACTGTTTCCACTATTGGATGACCTATAATAGTTATTATAAACGTAACTTGTCCATTGGTACTGCGGTTGGTTTTGGTCGATATGACAGAATGCACCATCACCACCCGTTACCTCAACTGTGCTGTTCATACCAGCCGCAGTGAACCTATGTGAGCCATTGTCTTGCGCTCCGCATAAAAAGAAATTACTAGAAGTTGGATGCACTGCTACAGCATAAAACTGAGAAGTAATATAACCTCCTTCTCTTGATGAAATTGTTGGCATGGTAGCAGTGGCATTAGCAGTTCTATAAACACCTCCATCATTACTAAAATAGGCAATATCAGATGAACCCGGAGAGAATAAAGCATAATGTTGATCGGCATGTACATCTTGAATTCCAAATCCTCCATACCAATGTCCAACCTGGGTCCAGCTTGCTCCACCATTGGCTGTTTTAAACAAATCAACACCACCAACAAAACAAACATTGCTGTTATTTGGATCTACTGCAATTGATAAATCATACCATGCTTGAGTTCGAGAAAAATCATTTGCAGGTATGCCACCATCTGCATCAACAGGATACGAACTTGTGGCTGAAAAGCTTAAACCTGCATTAGTTGATCTAATAATGGCAGGAATGGTGCTATTATTTTCTACCAAGCCCCAAATGGTATTGTTATCAAAATCTGAAACAGCTAATTCTATTTCACGACAACTAACTCCAGAAATAGTAAGAGGCGTTGACCAAGTAGCTCCATTATTTGTTGATAGATGAATGGTTCCAGTAGAACTAGAAGACGAAGAAATACTCGTATACAAAGTACCATCAAATGTTCTCTCTATATCATAGGATCTATTCCCACCGGCACTCGATGTGCCTGTGCCCAGCACTTTTGTAAAACTTGTTCCTCCATTGGTAGAGCGAAATAAACCCAAGGTAGTACATACAAAAACTGTATCAGGGCCAGAAGGACAAAATACTTTATTACAATAGTAAAAATTACTGTTATTGGTAGAGGCCAATTGCGACCATGTTGCACCACCATCTGTAGATTTCCAAACACCTAAGCCACGAACTGCATCAGAATTACCATTTCCTTCTCCTGTGCAGAAATACATCACGGAAGGATTTCCTTTACTTTGTTCGATATAGGTGATGGCCATATTGCCAAAGAAATTATCGATGGGTACCCAAGTTGGGTTGGTTTGAGTGATATCACTTGTTTTCCATAATCCACCACAAACACCACCTGCCCATAAAGTCTTATAAGTTGGATCATTTAAATCAACACAAATGGCACGTGTTCTTCCTCCCAAATTATTCGGACCTCTTTCTGTCCAGTTTACACTAGGTATGGCAGCTTTTCCCAATCCCTGTTTCCTAATCAATTGATCTCGATAAGCCATAGCAGCTAATAAGCGCTCTCTTGGCACATCACCCGTCTTAGGGTCACGTGTCATCTCAGCCTCTTGCTCCCATGCTAAGTCCATGCGGTCTTTCTTAGGTATTTTTTTGATACCCATTAATTTATTGGGTTTACCTTTTACCAAAACCAACCAATGATAACGCTGATTGAGACCGGAAAAAAGCAAAATGATACAGGCAAATACAAAGGCAAAATTTCTCATCATACTGCAATTTAATAATTAGTCTTTAATTTATTAGCATGAGTTGCTGCACTTGATGAAAAAGCCTGCTTATATAGCCAAAAAATAAAGATGAAAAATCCTCTTATTTGATAAAAATAATTGCTTGATTAGAGGAGAAATTGAGTTGTAATTTTTGGATGACCGAAGCGAAAAGGAATCGTTCAGAGAATGTATATGAATTAGATTCTACAATGATTCAGCCAAGGCCTTCATTTGAATTAAAATCGGATTCCAACCTTCACCATTGTTATAAACATCTTGGTAACGCTTTTGACCCTCTGCTGCTTGCTCAAATCCATCTTGTGTTACGGTTAATGTTGTTATACCATTATTTTCAAGCAATTCATAAGTTACATGCAAATGATTTTCTGGAATATCAGCATAAGAAGCAAAGGCATCAATCACAGAATACTTTAACAAATGAGGAGCTTGAATTGCCAAAATCTTGCCTTTCACTGGAATCATCTCTTTTCCCTCATGTATCATTTTCCAAAGCAATGGAGTTCCAGGTTCCCAATCACTGATGACTTCGCAACCAAACATATAAACTTTGGTGAATTCAGATTCGGTTAACACCCGCCAAACCTTGGCAGATGAAGTTTGTATTTGAATGGTGTTTTGAACTTGCATGCTTGTAAGGTAAATACAAATTTTATAAAAGGATTGATATCGGTGTATTTATTTCCATTTTAGATTAATAATCAAGCCAATTAATCAAAATATAAATACAAGTAAACAGTCAACCTATAAGTAAGTATTTCTTTTATAAAATGGGTCATCGCAAATCAATACTTTCAGAACAGACCTAATAAAAGATTCTGTAAGGATGATAAAGTTTTTATTACGGATTACAAGTATCGCAATACATGGGGTCGATATAAGATTGCCCTTTGGGATACATGAGTTCTTTTTGATAGTTACATTGCTTGCATTGGTACACATGACTCAATGCAGATGAACTTGGAAGTAGACAATTTTTACAGGGCAAACCCGGTATGATTGAACTCACATCAAAGCCGGGGAAATTGCACTGCGGGCAAGTTGATTTGATTTTCTGAATCAATTTTTTCACCACTTGTTCTATTACACTCATCCTACTTGGATTGTACATGGCACGCATATCAGTCATGGCATATACACTGCCATTTATTGGCAATAGCTTTTGAAAAGCCATAGCTAATTCTTCTTCGCTTTGAATGCCTTTCAACAGATGGCTATTATCAAACTCAGCAGCTTTTAGAATGAGGGCATGTGAAGGAAAACGCACCTCCTCTGCAAAGGATAAAAGTTCTTGGTAATTATTAATTGTCTTACCTGCAAAATTGGTTTCTGAAGAGAGTTCTTTCACCACAATTTCAATATTGTTCTTCCTATCCAAGAGCATCATGTATTCTTCATCTGCAGCAATAAAGGGGAGAAATGGATGTGGTCCAAAACTCCCCTCACTTGCCAATACCAAATCACTTGGATACTGTTCAATGGCAAGTAAACATTTTTGTTTAAGCGTTTCTAGCGGACTTCCAGGTCTATTTATTTCTCCTGAAAAGGTACCTAGTTGGTCGGTATCCAAATCTGTAGGAACCATACATCTAAGACCCAATGCCTCTTCTAACAAGGGTGCTATTACTTTTTCTTTCTGATGTTTTGTAGCGATGATTATATTTCTGCCAGCAAATAATTCCATTGAATTAGTTTGAATTTGTATAATGAAATCAACTTATTGGACTAAAAACACCAGGATAATAAAAAAGATTTAAGGGCAACTACTTAGCAAAATTTATTCAATCTTAATTTCAGATGACAAGTTAATCCTCTCCTCATTTTTAGCGAGTTCTTACATGTTGTATTTGAATTAGATGCACATCACCCAACAACATTGTAATTGGTATGAAAATTTCATCTCCAACAAAACATATGAATTCTTCCTATCGAGTATAAAAAAAACGCTCTGTTCTTCTTAAAAATAAGAAAGAACAGAGAGTTGGATTGATAGAAAGAATGAGTGGGAAAGATGAATGAACTAATAAACTACTCCTTAAACTCTGCGCCTAAATTCCAAAGTATAAAACTCCATAAATCTGTAGCATCTTCAATTAGTTTGGCTGTAGGTTTACCAGCACCATGCCCGGCTTTACTGTCTATTCTTATCAAAACAGGATTGCCATCTTTGGCTTGTGCTTCTTGGAGCCTCGCAGCAAACTTAAATGAATGCGCAGGTACTACTCTGTCATCATGGTCTGCCGTCATCACCATCGTTGCTGGGTAATTGGTTCCGTCTTTTAAATTATGTAAAGGTGAATATTTAAAGAGGTAATCAAATTGCTCTTTTTTATCACTGCTTCCATATTCAACTGCCCAACCCCAACCAATGGTGAATTGATGGTAACGTAACATATCCAATACGCCCACTGCAGGAATAGCTACTTTAAACAATTCTGGTCTTTGTGCCATACATGCACCAATTAACAAACCACCATTTGAACCTCCATTGATAGCCAACTTAGATGAACTGGTATATTTCTCACTGATTAAAAACTCTGCTGCAGCAATAAAATCATTGAATACAGTTTGTTTCTTTTCTAACATTCCTGCCTTGTGCCATTCTTCACCATATTCGCCACCACCTCGTAAATTGGCAATTGCATATACACCCCCTTGTTCTAAAAATAACATTCTTGATACAGAGAAAGAAGGTGTTAAACTGATGTTAAATCCACCATATCCATACAATAAGGTTGGATTGTTTCCATCTAATTTGATTCCTTTTTTATGAATGATAAACATAGGAACTTTCACTCCATCTTTTGAGGGATAAAAAACTTGTTTGGTTTCAAAATCATTGATGTCAAAAGCCACCTCTGTTTTACGAAATTGTTCCGCCTTACCTGTGTTCAAATCATAACGATAAATCTCACCTGGATTGGTAAATGATGTGAAGGAGAAAAATGCTTCTTTGTCTTCCTTTCTTCCACCAATTCCTGAGGCGGTGCCAATTCCAGGTAATGGAATTTCATTTTCAACTTTACCTGTTAAATCATGCTGATAAAGACGAGAGCTGGCATCCTTTAAATAAACTGAAAACAATTTTCCTCCACAGGTTGAAACACTTTCTAATAAATCATTTCCTTCAGGTATGATGTCCTTCCAGTTTTTACTATCGGGCTGATTGGGATCAACTAATACCAATCTGTATTTAGGTGCATTCAAATCTGTTAAAGCAAGAATTTTATCTCCAATATTATCTACTACCGTATAGTTATTTTCGAAGCCCTTAAACAAGGTTTTAAAGCCTGTCTCTTTTTTACTTAAATCTTTGATTAGAATTTCAGAGCCTGATGTTCCTTCAGACACACTGATGATTAAAAACCTATCGTCTTCTGTAATTCCAGCATTGAAATAACGCAATGGATGGGCTTTGTCTTCATATACCAATTTATCTTCCTTCTGAGGTTTACCCATTTCATGAAAGTAAATTTTCATGAACTCATTGGCATTACTAAACTCTTTTCCCTTTTTAGGTTCATCATAACGACTATAATAAAATCCATTTCCACTCCAGGTGGCACCACTGAATTTAACCCACTCAATTTTATCTGCCAATTTTTGTTTTGAAACCATGTCCATTACAAAAATTTCATTCCAGTCGCTACCACTTTTAGCAATACCAACTGCAGCATATTTATGGTCTTTGCTGAAGGTGATGCTTGCCAAAGAAACAGTTCCATCGCTTGAAAGTGTATTTGGATCAAGAAATACTTCAGGTTCACCGTTTAAACCTTTCTGACGGTATAAAACGCTCTGGTTTTGTAATCCATCATTTTTATAAAAGAAGTAATAATCACCTTCTTTAAAAGGAGAACCATAACGAGGATAATTCCAGATTTTACCCAAACGAGATTTAATTTGTTCCCTGAATGGAATTTGAGACAAATAATTCTGGGTTACTTCATTTTCCTTTTTCACCCAATCAATTACATCAGCAGCAGTATCATTCTCCAGCCATCTGAAAGGATCTGCTACTTTTGTTCCAAAATAATCATCAACTGTGCTGTCTTTGTGGGCTTGAGGATATGCCGTCACTTTGATTTCTTTTCTTTCCATCTTTTTTTCTCCGCAGGCAATGATAGCAAGGCTGCATAGGAAGAGCAAATTTTTACGCATCAGATTTGAATTTTAATCAAATGTAAGGCTTGTTAGGAATGCAAAAAAGCCATTCATCAAAAAGCAGAACTAAACATTATAACCCGCTAAATCTACCTAAATAAGTATAGATTTAGCGAGTTATAGGTTTAAATATCGCTAAATCTAATATTTTTTATATACTTGTAGCGAGTTTAAAGAAAGAGAAAATGGCTGAAATCATTGGTAGAATAAAAGAAATCGCTCAGTTTAAAGTCCTGGCAAACTCAAATCAGTCTGAATTTGTTGCGGTATATGGCAGAAGAAGAGTTGGAAAAACCTTTTTAATCAGAGAATGCTTTCAAAACCAATTTCAATTCCAACTAACCGGCTTGGCACAAGCTGATTTAAGATCACAACTTCAGAACTTTCATGCTGCCATAAATAAGTACAAAACAGGAAGCAGAGAATTGCCAAAAGTATCTTCTTGGTTCGATGCATTTCAGCAATTAATTGGAATGCTGGAAAAGAGTCAGGCTGAGAAAAAAGTGATATTTTTAGACGAACTACCTTGGTTAGATACACCAAAATCAGGATTTATAGCAGCACTTGAACATTTCTGGAATAGTTGGGCATCGGCAAGAAAAGACATCTTACTAATTGTTTGCGGTTCTGCTGCTTCATGGATATTAAATAAGCTAATTAATAACAAAGGTGGTTTGCACAACAGAGTTAGCTTCAAAATGAAAATCAATCCGTTTACACTTGCCGAATGCAAAAGTTACTATAAAGCAAAAAGAGTTAAATGGAACGATTACCAAATCATAGAAAACTATATGGTAATGGGTGGAATTCCATTTTATATGAATGCCGTTTCAAAAGACAAAAGTTCAAGCCAAAATATCAACACTTTATGTTTTAGTGAGGATGGTTTATTAAATGATGAATTTAGAAACTTGTATGCCTCACTATTTGCAAAATCAGACAACCACATTGCCATTGTTGAAGCTTTAAGCAAAAAAGCAAAGGGTTTAAGTCGTGAAGAAATTATTCAGTTTGCAAAACTTCCAAATGGTGGTGGCACCAGCAAAGTCCTAGAAGAACTAGAACTAAGCGGCTTTATTAGAAAATATGTGCCTTATGGTAAAAAAGTAAAAGACAGTTTGTATCAACTCGTTGATTTTTATACTTTATTTTATTTTAAATTCTTGTCTAAAAACAAATACGACAATGAAAATCAGTGGTTGAATATTCTAGATACACCTACGCACAGAAATTGGGCTGGATATGCATTTGAGTTGATATGTTTAACCCATTTACCACAAATAAAAACTGCATTGGGAATAGGTGGAATTCAAAGCAAAGCTGCTTCTTGGAGAAGTTCGAAAAGTGAAAACGGTGCACAAATCGATTTACTGATTGAAAGAAAAGACCAGATAATTAATGTATGTGAAATGAAATTCTCTATCAATGAATTTAGTATTGATAAAACTTATGCCAATAACCTGAGAAATAAAATCAGCACATTTAAAAGTGAATCACAAACAAAAAATGCAGTCCATTTATGTTTAATCAGTAGCTATGGAGTTAAAGCCAATAGATACTCCGACGAGCTAGTTCAGAATAATTTTGACATGTCTATATTGTTTTCTTAAAACACTATAACTCGCTAAATCTATCTAATTAAGTATAGATTTAGCGAGTTATAATTAATAAATTATTCAAAAAGACACAAAAAAACCGCACTCAAAACTGAATGCGGTTTCCTGAATTTCAAATAAACTATTTTACAGCTTCAGCATATCTTCTGCTTACTTCTGTCCAGTTGATTACATTCCAGAAAGCACCAATATAATCAGGTCTGCGGTTTTGGTAATGCAAATAATATGCATGCTCCCAAACATCTAATCCTAAAATTGGTGTTCCTTTTACATCAGCTACATCCATCAAAGGATTGTCTTGATTTGGCGTTGATGATACTACTAATTTTTTATCAGCATTTACACTTAACCAAGCCCAACCAGAACCAAATCTAGTAGTAGCTGCTTTGTTAAATTCTTCTTTGAATTTCTCCATTCCACCTAAATCTGATTCAATAGCTGCTGCTAATTCTGCAGATGGTGAAGAAGCAGTTCCACTTAAGATATTCCAAAACATGCTGTGGTTATAGTGACCACCACCATTGTTTCTTACTGCAACAGGATGTTTGCTGATGTTTTTGCAGATTTCTTCCAAGCTTAACTTTTCAGTATCGGTTCCTGCAACTGCATTGTTTAAATTGGTTACATAAGCATTGTGGTGCTTAGAATGATGGATTTCCATTGTGCGCGCATCAATGTGCGGCTCTAGTGCGTTGTACTCGTATCCGAGTTTAGGTAATTCGAATGCCATTTATTTTTAAATTTAGTTTACGAATATATGTGTTTAAAATTTGGCCACATATGAATGCCACAATAAGTTAACACGATTGAAGGAAAAAAGGTTTTAATGCACTCAATCCTTTTGATATAAAACAAGTTCTTCTGATATAATCCCAAAAAAATAAACAGTTAAAACAGATATGATTATGTTTGAGGCAGCGTCTGAATAATTCAAAAATCAAATTATTAAATAAATCCAATAATGTTTACCTCAATCCTTTAAAGAAGTCTTTCACCAACATACTGCATTTGTCTTCCAATATCCCTTTTCTCAATTTTGTTTTAGGATGAATGAGGTGCATTCCTTCTTTTAAAAATCCTCTTTTGGGGTCGGATGCACCTATAACAAGTTCACCTAATTGTGCCCAATAAATAGCACCTGCACACATCACACAAGGCTCCAAGCTTACATAAAGGGTGCAATCAACCAAATACTTCGCACCTAAATAATTAGAGGCAGCGGTGATGGCCTGCATTTCGGCATGGGCTGTTACATCGTGTAATCTTTCTGTGAGGTTGTATCCTTTTCCAATAATTTTATTTTCACAAACCACAATCGCACCAACAGGCACTTCACCTTCATCAAATGCCTTTTGCGCTTCTTTGAAAGCCATCTCCATAAAATACTCGTCGCTGAACAATTCTGCCATATCAATATTTTTAGCAAAAGTAAAGGCAAAGACCAGAAATTAAGCCTTTAAAAAAATCGAGTCTATTTCTTGCTATATTTTGAAGCAGAAATCTGCCCCAAATTTTCTATTTTCGCGCTCCTTTGGACGGAACCCAAATGGGATTCAAAAAATTAGAACTATGTTAAGAACCAATACTTGCGGAGAGCTCAGATTAACTGATGCCGGAAAAGAAGTTGTTTTATGTGGATGGATTCAAAAAAGCAGAGACTTAGGTGGCATGACCTTTATTGATTTAAGGGACCGTTATGGCCTAACTCAATTGGCTTTTAACATGGATACAAATTCTGATTTGTGCAGCATGGCCCGTAAACTTGGTCGTGAATATGTTTTGCAGGTCAGCGGTTTGGTGAAAGAGAGAGAAAACAAAAACACCCATATTCCTACCGGCGAAATTGAAATTGAAGTAACAAAAATTCAAGTATTAAATGAAGCATTAACACCTCCATTTACCATTGAAGAAAATACAGATGGTGGGGATGAGTTGCGCATGAAATATAGATACCTCGATTTGAGAAGAAGTAATGTAAGAGCCAATTTACAATTGCGTCACCAAGTTGCTCGTCATACCAGAACTTTCTTAGACAATCAAGATTTTATTGAAGTTGAAACACCTGTTTTAATCAAATCAACTCCAGAAGGAGCACGTGATTTTGTTGTTCCGAGTAGAATGAATCAGGGTGAATTTTACGCCCTACCTCAATCGCCACAAACCTTTAAACAATTGCTCATGGTAAGTGGTTTCGACCGTTATTATCAGATTGTAAAATGTTTTAGAGATGAAGATTTACGTGCAGATAGACAACCCGAGTTTACCCAGATAGATTGTGAAATGAGTTTTGTTGAGCAAGAAGATGTACTCAACATGTTTGAATCTTTGGTTAAATATTTATTCAAGGAAGTAAAAGGAATTGAAATTGATTCATTGCCAAGAATGACTTATGCTGATGCCATGAAGTACTATGGGTCAGACAAACCTGATACCCGTTTCGATATGAAATTTGTTGAACTAGGAGATTTAGCAAAAGGCAAAAACTTCAAAGTATTTGACGAAGCTGAACTGGTTGTTGGTATTTGTGCGAAAGCTTGTGCTGAATATACCCGTAAGCAATTGGATGAATTAACTGATTTTGTTAAACGTCCACAGGTGGGGGCAAGTGGCTTGGTATATGCCAGAGTAAATGCAGATGGAAGTATTAAATCTAGCGTAGATAAGTTCTTTGACGAAGCTGCCTTGAAAACATGGGCTGAAGCGATGAATGCGGAACCTGGAGATTTGATGTTGATATTGGCAGGCAAGGCTGATAAAACCCGAAAAGCACTCAACGAATTGCGCTTAGAAATGGGAACACGTTTAGGGCTTAGAGATAAAAATAAATTTTCTTGTTTATGGGTCATCGATTTTCCACTCTTGGAATTCATAGAAGAAGAAGGAAGATTCTTTGCCATGCATCACCCATTTACTTCCCCTAAGCCAGAAGATATTACAATAGTAGACGAGATGCTTCAACTTCAATCAGAGAATAAACTAAGTGAAGATTGCATCAGTCCGAGAGCCAATGCCTACGATATGGTGATTAATGGTGTAGAAGTAGGTGGAGGGTCTGTTCGTATTTTCAACAAAGATTTACAAAAGAAAATGTTCACGCTTCTAGGGTTTTCTGATGAAGAAGCACAAAAGCAATTTGGCTTTTTAATGAATGCATTTGAGTATGGCGCGCCACCGCATGCCGGTATAGCATTTGGATTCGACAGGTTGTGTTCATTGTTTGGTGGCGCTGAATCGATCAGAGATTTCATTGCCTTTCCAAAAAACAATTCTGGAAGAGATGTGATGATTGATGCACCTTCAGAGATTGCATTGAAACAAATGGATGAACTTGGAATCAGCACAAAAAAATAAAAAGCAGAACATCGAGTTTTGAGTAATTGATTTAATGCTTAACTTGTATTTGAAAAAACATAATTAATAAATATATGGCACTAGATATCATCGGAAAAATCATTCAGGTAATGCCTGAAACAAATGGTCAGAGCAAGGCCGGAAAACCTTGGTCGAAGCAGGAATTCGTTATTGAAACTATGGAACAATACCCACGTAAAGTTTGCATGAGTGTAATGGGAGATAAAGTTCAGGAATTAAAGAAATTTGCCGTTGGTCATGAGATTAAGGCATCCCTGAATATTGAATCGAGAGAATACAATGGCAGGTGGTATACAGATATTCGTGCATGGAAAATTGAATTAAATGGACCAGCATCATCTTCATCGAATGCACCTGCTGCCGGTGATACCTTTTACGCAGATCCTGAGCCACAGTTTACATCAGATTCGGCTACAGACGATTTACCATTTTAATCAATCGTTTTGATTCAATATCTCCAACACCAAGACATTGATAAGGCGAAGTGGGATGTTTGTATAGAACAAGCAGTGAATACACTCATTTATGCCTCATCCTGGTACCTAGATGCAGTTTCGCCTGAATGGGAAGCCTTGGTGTTGGATGATTATGTTGCGGTAATGCCGCTTACAAAAGGAAGAAAGTACTTCCTAAGTTATTTGTATCAACCCTTCTTCACCCAACAATTGGGAGTATTCAGCAAACTTGAAATTAGGCAGGAAATACTTCGAGATTTTATAGAAGCCATCCCTAAAAAGTATAGGTTTATTGAAATTCAATTAAATGAACAAAACCATTTATTGGATGAAAGATATAAAGTAAAAAGGACTAAAAACTATCTATTGAACCTGAATAAGTCTTATGAAAAACTATATAAAGACTTCAATGATCAGGCAAGAAGAAACCTCAAAAAAGCCAAGAAGCAGGAATTGGAAATCAAAACCATTCCTTATGATGATGTGATTCATTTTTATAAACTTCATAAAGGAATTGTAACCAAAGGCGTAAAGGAAACTGATTACAATAAATTCCGAAACCTGATGGAAGAAGCTTGGCAAAGAAAAAAACTGATTTCAAGAGGTGTTTATAACAAAACAAATGAACTACTGGCAGCAGGATTGTTTTTGAGTCACCGCAATCGAATTGTATTTATTCTTGGAACAGCATCTGAACCTGGAAGAGATTCGGGTGCTATGCATTTTTTATTCGACCACCTCATCTTTCAGTTTGCAGACCACAAAATGATATTAGATTTTGAAGGATCTGAAATCCCTGGAATAGCTCGATTCTTCAAGAGCTTTGGGGCTGAAAAGTTTCACTACTACAGATTAAAAATGAATCGCTTACCTTGGTTCATAAAACTATTAAAGCCTTAGCTATATGAAACTCGCTGCTATTGATATTGGCTCAAATGCTGTTCGTTTACAAATTGTAAGAACGGTTGAAAACGACCCAGGCAAAGAGAAATTTAAAAAAGTTGAATTTGTTAGAATACCTGTTCGTTTGGGAGATGATGCTTTCAAAGACAAGTACATCAGCAAGGAAAAAAGAAAACTCTTTACCAAAGCCATGCATGCGTTTCAATTGATGTTAGAAGCTTTTGAAGTAGATCATTATATGGCTTGCGCTACTTCTGCGATGAGAGAAGCAGAAAATGGGCACAAGATTGTAAAGAAAATTGAAGAGGAATTGGGTTTAAAAATTCACATCATCGATGGTAAAAAAGAAAGTGAAATTATTCTTCAATCAATTTCTCACTTTTTTGAAAAAGGCAAAAACTACTTGAGTATTGATGTTGGAGGAGGAAGCACAGAAATGACCGTAATCAGCGATTGCAAAGTGATTAACTCAGTATCGTTTGATATAGGAACAGTGCGTGTTTATGATGGAGCTGTAAAAGAAAAAACTTGGCAAACCATTGAACATTGGGTACAACATAAAACTGCAGGATTGAATCATTTGGAGGCAATTGTAACCAGTGGAACAATCAATAAAATATTCCATTTGATTAATGAAGAATCTAGCGATTTAACATTTACCCGTGAACAATTAAAAACCTTTCACAGGAAAGTTTCAAAAATGTCATTGCTAGAAAGAATTGAACAATTGAAGTTAAACCCCGATCGTGCTGATATCATTGATGTATCTGCTGATATCTATTTAAGGATTTTAAACTGGGCCCAAATTGATAAAGTATATGCACCAGCGAATACAGGATTAAAAGATGGTATTCTACTTTATCTATACGAAAAACACCATCAAAAAAAATAAAAACAATGGAGAACACTTCTACAGTTGTTATAAGACCTGCAGAGGTTTCTGATGCCAAAAAAATTTCTATACTTTTAAAAACAGTATATATCCATACTTATGGTATAGAGGGTGTATCTGATGAATATGTAAATTTTATTGAAGAGGAATTTTCAATCGAAAAAATTAGCAAGAAGATATTTCTTGAAACGAGTATTTACTTAGTTGCAGATTACAAAAACAATTTACTTGGAGTAGCTGAAATCATCAAGAACAGCGAGAATCCCATAGATTGTTTACACTATCCTGAGCTCAGTAAATTGTATGTACTTGATGGATTTAAGAGAAAAAAAGTAGGTAGTTTATTGATTGATGAAACAGAAAAAATCTTATTAAAAAGTAATCTATTATCCTATTGGTTATGTGTATGGGCATTGAATCCTGCAGCAATTTCTTTTTATGAAAAAAAGAGCTTTGAGATAATGGGAAAAGTTCCATTTCAAATGGAAACCAATTGTTATGAAAACTTGGTCATGACTAAAAAGCTTCAGCCATAGTGAGGTACAAGCCTTTGATTCCCTTTGAACCAAAACCCATATCTATTCTAAAATTGATATGTTCTTTTCTCACTACCACACCACGAATACCTAAGCCATAATTGGGCTTAATAGAAGTGAATAAATCTTCTGCATTATTTCCCACATTACCTGCACCACCAAAAAACACCATTCCAAAAGGACCCCAGACTGTTTTCCTCAATTCGATTTGAGTTGCAAACATGTGTTGATCACGGAACCGACCATTGTAATAACCTCTCATAAAGACATCATTTCCAATGGTACCTAATTGTCTATAGGGTGTAGTTCCAATGTTCACCAATCCAACTGCTTGAACAGCCAAAACATTCTCCTTCCACAATGTTTTAAACTTTCTAAAATCTAAGAAGTAATTAGTTTGATTGTATTGACCAGCTAAAGAGGAATTATTCCATATACTTGATAGCTCAATATAAGCTCCCTTTTTGGTATAAAATACATGGTCGCGGTTATCATAAACACAAACCATTCCAAGACCAAATGTTTCGAAGCCATCTAAGCCAGCAATACCTTTGTTGCTGAACATGCTGTTATTGGGTAATTGTAAATCGAACAGCTTTTCGTATTGTATTTGCGGACCAATATAAACGCCTTTGAGGAACTGTTTTAGAAATCGAAAATTGAGTTTGTATTGTTGGAATTTGTTTTGCTCTTTATCTTCTGCTTGTGTTTGATTACCAATCCCCCAAAAATTCTCGTTGAATTTATTGTATACAAATTGACCTTTGATATTGTACTTATTTCCTTTTAAAAACAAATCAACTGAAGGTCTAATACTGAATTGTTTTTTCTCCGTGATTTGCCAATTCAACCTGATGATAGAAGGCCTTGTTGTGGCATCATGTGAAAACTTCAAAAGATAACCAGATGAGAGACCCAATTGCCAGCCAGTTTCTGGACTCACGCCCCAAATAGGCAATAAAACCAAGACTGATTTCCTTGGTTTGGCACTATCCCCTTCAATAATATTATAGCCCCAATCCATGAGTCGTTCGAACTTAGTTTTACGCTGAGCCAAAGTTGAGTTTGAAATCAGTAAAACAAGAGTAAGTCCAAGAAGCAACTTCAAGAATTGGGGCTTCATCAAATAAATTTAAGTTGAATATTAAGGTAATAATCTACCGTACATACGAGGGAAAGGAATACTCTCTCTAACATGTGGAAGTTTACAAATCCAAGTAACCAATCTTTCTAAGCCAAGTCCGAATCCTGCGTGAGGAACTGTTCCATATCTACGCAAATCTAAGTACCACTCAAAAGCCTCCATTGGCAATTGGTGTTCATTGATTTTATCGATTAACAAATTCACATCTGTTTCACGTTCTCCACCACCAACAATTTCTCCATATCCTTCAGGCGCTAAAGTATCAACACCGCGGGCAAATCTGCTATCATTTGGATCACGCTTTAAATAGAAAGCTTTTACCTCATGAGGCCAGTTATAAACCATAATTGGCACATCAAATAAACGAGTTAAAACAGTTTCATCTGAACCACCAAAATCATTACCATACTCAAAATTTCTAGCACTGTTCAACCACTGAGGAATGTTTCTAGCTTGCTCTTCTAAATCTGCTAATTCTTGTTTTAACTTATCTATCTGTGCTTGGTTGAAACCAATCTCACCCTTTTTCATACCAGGGGTTTTGATCTTCTCTTCTCTAGCAGCTATATCTGTGTTTACTTCAACAATTCTGTTTTCAACCTTTTTCATTTCTTCTTCTAAAGAAGTAATGGCATTTTTCCCATTCACATCTACCTCACCTTTGATGATTTTTACAGCCTCATCATAAGTTAATCTTGGGAAAGGTTTGATGATATTTTCGAGTACGGATGTATCTCTACCAACAATTTCAAGTTCTTTTTTGCAATCGTTCAAAACAGCAGTCACCACAGCACGAAGGAATCTTTCAATCAAATCCATATTATCGAAAATATCATGGAAAATCATCTCAGGTTCAATCATCCAAAACTCACTTAAATGCCTTCTAGTTTTAGACTTTTCTGCCCTAAAGGTTGGACCAAAAGTATAAATCTTACCTAGAGAGAAAGCCATCGCTTCACCGTATAATTGTCCGCTCTGACTTAAGTATGCAGGATCACCATAGAAATCGGTCTCAAACAAATTGGAAGTACCTTCGCAGGCATTACCAGTAAAGATGGGCGCATCCATTTGTACGAAACCATCGTTTTGAAAAAACTCATGAATGGCAAAAATGATTCTGTTACGAATTTTCATGATTGCCCATTGCCTTTGGCTTCTTAACCACAAATGGCGATTATCTGTAAGAAAATCAACTCCATGTTCTTTTTTGGCAATTGGATATTCATTTGATGACCCTATTAATTGCAGGTGATTTACCTGAATTTCATATCCACCAATTTGACGATCATCCTTAACAACTAAACCTGTTAATTCTAAAGAGCTTTCAAGACTTATCTTTTTAGCTTCATTAAATACTTCTTCAGATACAGATTCTTGTGAAACAACACACTGGCACCATCCGGTACCATCTCTCAGAATAATAAAAGCTAGGCCTTTACCTTCACGTTTGTTACTTGCCCATCCTTTTAAGGTTACTTGTTTTCCCTCGTAAGCGGCTAAGTCTTTAATTAAAAATTCTTGCATGGAATTCCTCTCTGTTCTCTTTAAATAAGCTACAAAAATACAATTTTTTCGTCCGAAATCTTCATGAGAACGGGACTTTAATGAAGTAAAACCTTGTTATTGATTAATTATTTTTACTAATTGACTTTTCTTTCTTAATTAAACAAAGAAAAATGCTTAATATTTAGAGCTCTTAGAAAAAGTGAATATAGACGAAACATATGATGTGATTATAATGGGCCTGACTCGTTGGGACAATACTTTGTATTCTTCAATTTTGGGCATTGCTAAGGAGTTTGCCAAGAACCACCGTGTTTTCTATATAGATCGTCCAGTTTCTTTTAAAGATTATTTAAAAGAGAAAAAACTCAATCCCATTTCTAATAGAAAAGAAGCCATTCTTTATGGTAAGAATATCTTCAATACAGTAAACTTGGATGGCACAGAATTAATTACAGTTACTCCTAAAATGAGTATGCCAATTAATTTTCTTCCACATGGCTTTTTGTATGAGAAGGCATTAAAATACAATCAATCATTAATTAGCACTGTTATTGATAAAACCATTCAGGAATATAAAATTGAAAAGTACATATTCATCAATTCATTTATCCCTGGTTATTTTGATGTATTCTGGCCTTCAACAAAAGCGCCATTACTAAAAATATATCGCAGCACCGATGATATTTCGCAAGAACATTACATTGCAAAACATGGTGTGAAAGAAGAGCAGAGTGCAGTTAAAAATGCGGATATAGTAGTTACTACCTCTTTTAAACTATCACAAAAATTAAGCAATAAAGATAAACCTGCTTTTAGAATACCCAATGCTGTTGACCCTGAATTGTTCCATCCAGATTTATCAGCATTAAAAAGACCCAAAGAGATTGAACATGTTCCTGGTAAAATTATATTGTTTACTGGCATGCTCAGTAGGCTAAGAATTGATTACGAACTACTGAAAAAAATTGCCCAATCTAAAGAGGATTATACGCTAGTAGTTGTTGGACTCTATGACCAAAAAGACATCATTGGATATGGACTTCAGCAGGAGAAGAATATTATTTTCACGGGAGCAAAGCCTGCATCAGAATTAAAAAATTTCTTAGCCCATGCAGATTGTGCCATTATCCCATTTTTAAAGAACCAATTAACTGAAAGTATTTATCCATTAAAAATTAACGAATACATGCTTTTTGGTTTACCTGTAGTAAGTAGTAATTTCTCTGAAGACATCAGGACATTCAATGGATTAATCAATATTTGCGATAACCACGAAGAATTTATTCAAAACATTGACATCGCTATTCAAGAGAATTCTGAAGAAAAACGCTTACAAAGAATTGAAACAGCCCAATCCAATACTTGGAAAGTTAGAGTGAATGAAATCAAAAAACTCATCAAAGAAAAAATAAAAGAAAAGAGTTTAGTTTAGATTTGCGTACAATATTTAAGCATTGCGTTACTTTATAGAACTAGCATATAACGGAAAAAACTACCATGGTTGGCAGGTGCAGCAAAATGCGCATTCTGTTCAGGCAGAAATTGAAAGTAAATTACAAGTACTGTTAAAATCCTCAACCGAAATTACAGGTTGTGGCAGAACAGATACAGGAGTACATGCTCGACAATATTTTGCACATTTTGAAAGCGATAAAGAATTGGATAGCGGCAAATTTTGTTACCAACTGAATGCCTTATTACCAAATGATATAGCCATTTATCAATTATTCAAAGTACCCGATAGATTTCATGCCAGATTTGATGCCTTATCAAGAACTTATGAATACCATATTTCCTACCGATTGAATCCTTTTCTGCAGGAATTAAGTTGGTGTTATTACAGACAACTCGATATTCAACTCATGAATCAGGCTGCTGATATCCTAAAAACGTATTCCGACTTTGAGTGTTTCTCAAAAGTTCACACACAAGTGAATACATTTATTTGCAGAATAGATGAAGCCAAGTGGATAGAAACCCAAAACGGCATGTATATTTTCGAAATCAAAGCAGATAGATTTTTAAGAAACATGGTAAGGGCAATAGTTGGCACCATGGTAGAAGTTGGGCTTCATAGATGCAGCCTAGAGGATTTTAGAAAAATACTAGAAAGCAAAAACCGCTCGGAGGCAGGACAATCTGTACCAGCTCAGGGTTTATACCTCACAAAAATTGAGTATCCTGAATTATAATTACTAGAATGTATTAATTAGCTAGATGCTAGATAAGCAGCATATTCAGGAATGGCATCTAGGGCCTTTTGGGCAGCCATTTGTTCGGCCTTTTTCTTATTGGTATGTTCTGCCTGACCCATTAGCTCTTTATTTACCATTACTTTAATCGTAAATAATTTTTGTCGCCCATCGGGTTTTTCCTCTACCTCAAACTCGATATTGAAAGATTTTTTCTGACCAAATTCAATGAGTCTGCCTTTAAAATTGGTTTCAGTATGCTCCAATTTATCTACATCGATATGATATTTCAGGAGCTTATCGATAATAAAATCTTTGCAAGTAGAGAAGCCACCATCAAGAAAAATGGCACCTAAAAAAGCCTCTAATGCATTACCAAAAATGCTATTTCTGAGGTTGATATTTTGCATGCTTCGTCTATCGTACACCACCAATTTATTCAACTGAATTTTCATGGCGAGATCGTTTAGACTTTCGCGACTAACAATTTTGGAACGTAATTGGGTAAGAAAACCCTCGTCTTGGTATGGATACTTTTTAAATAAGTATTCAGCAATGACAGCATTGAGCATGGCATCACCAAGGAACTCTAGTCGCTCATTGCTATCTCTTGAACCATTATGATGAATGGTTTTAGAGGCAGAATGATGACGTAAAGCCTGCTCGTAACAAACCAACCTGCTCGGTTTAAATCCTGTAATGGATTTAATTTGAAGGGCAAGGGCCCGCTGCTTCGCATTTCTGGGCCAAACAGAAGTTACGAGTTTCCGAAGCACAA
>JBMLPO010000241.1:0-8194 GCA_049242065.1 Bacteroidia bacterium | reverse complement strand
TACGTTTTCTCAAAACAAACTCTTCACGGTGATAAGTTACATCAACAAAAGCAGGTTTAAACTCCATCAATGGAGCAATTCCATTAAAGATACTCTGAATATCTTTACCTTTTAACGGAGGAAGAATTTCAATAGAAAATAAGGTGTCTTTTGCTTGTTTGATATGATCTGTAACTTTCATTTGGATATCGTTCTTATGCGTGCAATTTAATGAACAAATAGGTTGAAACAAAATGAATAAATTTCATTGCTCATCCTGAAAAATGTTCATATCAAATAGATGTTTATAGCATTTTGACTTTCACTTTCAATTTGAACTATTTGTATTTATTAACAGGTTGGTTAAAAGAACTTAGGTCTTTTGTAAAATTTTCAAAAATTCTTTTGAAGAGATATGTCA
Source organism: Bacteroidia bacterium (assembly GCA_049242065.1). GTDB lineage: Bacteria > Bacteroidota > Bacteroidia > UKL13-3 > UKL13-3 > CAISCU01. The sequence continues at coordinate 7,794 of JBMLPO010000241.1, read as the reverse complement.
GTTTTTATTTTCGAATTGAAAGTTAAAATTGAAATAAAAATGCAAGTGTTTTTTGATAATAAGAATATTGACTCAAAATTGAGTTTAATTTATATACATCCTTATGGTCTAAATAGTCAAATTTGGGAAAATCAAATCAAGAGTCCTGCTTTAAATCAATATAGACAAATATTTATTGACTTACCTTACCACTCTAACTCTTCAATAGAATTCCCATCACAAAATTTTATCACTTTAAGTAGAGATTTGTTATCGCTAATTGAAAGGTTAAACTGTGGTAATTTTATTTTATTAGGGAACTCATTTGGGGGAGATGTAATTATTCATACACTAAACTCTTTCAGTTCGAATTGCAGAGGGTTAATTATTTGCAATACTCCACCATTTGGATTGAGTCCTAATTTTCATGAAATGTATTTACAGAATGATTTAGTTACAAAGTTAATGGACGTAAAATTGCCAATTGAAATGAGAAGGAATGCTTTACTTCAAACTTTGAGTTATAATCAATGGAATAATGATTTTGAATGGGCATTAAATTCATATGAGAAAACTGGCTTAAAATTATTAGATGATATATTTAAGGCTTTTTCAAATCATGAAAATTTAAACGAGATTGAATTAATTATCGGAACTCATTTACCAATTTTATTTGTTTTAGGGCTTGATGAGGACTATGTTAACAATAATTATATACTAGATTTATTTAACAATAATTCAAAAATTGAGTTTGCTTTAATTGAAAATTCTAAACATTATCCTCAGAGGCACAATCCTATCCAGTTTCAAAAAGAAGTTTTGAAATTTTTGGAATCAATTACTAATTAATTATTCCGATTTCTTTGCAGTAATTAATTGCTTTTTGGAACTTATTTAAATTTAATTTTTTAAGAATATTTTTCCTATGAGATTTAATAGTCTCAATTGAGTTAAAAGTAATATCAGCTATTTCTTTAGACGTTTTCCCCTGATTAATTAATTGGATTACCTCAATTTCTTTGTTAGTTAATATGTGCCCTGGATAGAATTCTTTTTTTAATTCAATGAAACCTAGGCCTTCTTTATATTTAGAAACTTTAAACGAAATCTTATTATTTGATTTATGATTAGAAATATCAGTTGCATAGCCAAAATTAAATAAAGGAAGATCGTCTTCATCCTTTTCAAGAATCACAAATTCCTGAAGCATATGAAAGTACATGCCGTCTTTTCTTTTCATTCTATAATTGTAGCTGAATTTGTATTTACTGAGTTCTTCTTTTGGGATATTTCTAAGAAAGTTTTTAAATTGTTTTAAGGAAAAATCTAAGTGAATCTTTGCGTCATCAGGATGCATCAGTTTAAATTGCATTTCTACCCCACCTTTTTTTAGCTCTTCTGCTGAATAGCCAAATAGATTAATAACAGATTCGCTTATGAAAATGTACTTTTTATTGCGATAATCTAATAAATAATGAGTCGCAGGACTTAGTTGTAAATATTTATCTTGTTTTAATTGTTCGATTACGGTATTTAATTCAATGTTTGATTTTAGACCTTTATTTGATGTCCATAGAGATGTATACTTTTCAAGATAATCCATTTCTTAGATTAGAGATTTTTGGGGTGATTAATGTGTAATATCTACTGCGGTAAAACTAACAATCATTAATAAAAAATTAAACAGCCGAAATAAAATTACCCCAAAAGAGGGATTGCTGCTCCATAGCCTAATATATAATTTCGTATCAATGAAAAAATGATAGTAGGTGAATCAAATTTAATAAATAGTGTGATTTATCTGCAGGTGAATTCCAGAATAAAATCAAGAAAAAATAATTAGTCTAAACAATAGTTTCAAATTTTAATCATAAAACATAATTAAACTTTATATGAAAAATAATTTCTACTTCAAATCTCTTGTATTGGTTGTTTTAGTGAGCTGTCTCGCTTTTGGTTTTGATGTTAATGCAGGAACAAAGAAGTCAAATCCGAAGGCTTCAAGAGGCGCAAAAAAGGAGGCTAAAAAGTTCAAAAAAGAAGGTTGGTATGTAGCTCCTGGCTCGCTTCCCATGGAACTATTATTACAAAAATCTTGGGATCGCCAATTAGAAGTTGATGATAAAGGATTACAGGTGTTTTTTTATGCTGATGGTAATCAGGTAGGACAAAATACTACAACTGCAGAAATGGCTGCTTTAGAATTTGCTAAGTTATCGTTAGCAGGTCAAATTCAAACCAATGTAAGTTCTTTAGTAAATGCAAACCTAGCCAATTCTCAACTTACTAGGGAGGAAGCAGCTTCGGTGAATAGTATTGTTCAATCAGCAAAGAATATCATAGCAACAGAACTAGGCTTTATCGATCCTGCTTTTAAAATGTATCGCAAAGTAGGTTCCGAAAATATTGAAGTTCAAGTTAGGGTTTTTTATGATAGAAGACAGTCAATTCAAATTGCAAAAAAAATAGTTCAAAAGGAGTTAAAAGAGAAACTACAAGTAAACGAACAACAATTAGATAAATTAATGGGATTGGATAAATAGAAAGTGAATCTATGTCCCGTTTTTTAATTTTTCTGCTGTTTTTTTTTGTTCAATTTGATGCGCTTTCACAAATTGATGTTTTAACTGGGGAATCATCTATTGATTGGCCTTCGTTTATCTCTGAGGATGCTATCAAAAAGGAAGCAAAAGAGAAGGCTATCATAAATGGGATTGAAAGAAAATATGGGCAGGTTGTTCTTCAAGGTAACTCAACTTATGTAAAGAACTTGTCTAATGGACAAATGCAAGAAAGCCAGTCTGTATTTTATAGTTCCTCTCAAAGTTTATTAAAGGGTGAATTTTTAAGAATGATTGGGTCGGAGTCCTATGAGGTATTAACTGAAAAGAGGAAAATTAATGGCAAAAAGGAGCAACTAAGAGTAATAAAATGTAAAATCACTTTTGAGGCAAAAGAGGTTGCAGAGCAACTACCACAATTTACAGTTGTTTCAAGTGTTTGTGAAGCCAAACCTTTAAATTGTAAAACCAATCTTTTTTATAATGGCGATAGAATTTTTATCTATTTCAAATCGCCAATTAAAGGGTATTTAGCAATTTATGCAGACTATATTATTGAGGGTAATCACTATTGCTCTAGGTATCTTCCAGTAAAAGAAAATGGTGATCTAACCTATAATTCTTGTTTAAAGGTAGAGGGTGAAAAGGAGTATACTTTTTTTGCCAGTGATAACAAGCAATTCTCTGATGGATTTGTTTCGCAAGAGGTGGTTTTAGTTACTAATGAAAACACTGAACCTATGCGTTTCTTCATCATATTTTCTGAAAATCCTATCAGCTCTCCTCAATTAAGTGAAATTCCAGTTAGTCAAAATTTTAAAGAGAAAAACAAAGGATATCATTTACCTCTTGGAATTCGATCTGAAAAGTTTCAAGAGTGGATTTATCAACAACGCGCCTTCAATAAAAAGTTCCAACATAAGTTACTTGATATAACAATTTCAAAATTTAGAGAATGAAGCTTTTCTATTCAATTTTTTTATTCTTCATCCTTGTAGCTTTTCAACAAACTAATGGACAAACAATATCCAAAGTTTTTGCTGAGAGAAATCAAGGTGGATCACTTAGCATTTCCTATAATCTCGAAGATGCAAGAGACAGGGTTTGCAAATATTTTATTCAAGTTTATTATCAAGATGTAAATGCCAAATGGGTTGAAATTACGGAAGATGTAACGGGTGATTTGGGTATGAACCAAATTGCTGGATTCAAAAAAAGTATCAAATGGAATCCTTTTTTAAAGAATAATTTTAATGAGCTTGGAGAGAGTCAGATTAAAATCACGGCTACTCCTATGACTTATAAAGATTTCATTTTAGTTGGTGGTTATAAAACTAAAATAAAAAAAGAGGATGTAGATACACTCATTTATATCAAACCATTCTATATTTCAAAATTTGAGGTTACAGTAAAGGAATTTGAAGAGTTTGTCGCTAATTCATCTTATAAAACTGATGCTGAGAATGGGAGTTTTTCTTATATAATTTCAAATGAGGGCCAGCTAAGTCAAACCGATATGGTTAATTGGCGTTTCGATCCTAGAGGTAAAGAATTACTTACTTCTGAGTATGGACGTTCTGTAGTTTTTATTTCACCAAATGATGCAGAAGAGTACGCAAGGTTTAAAAATTGCCGCTTGCCTACTGAGTTTGAATGGGAAGCTGCAGCAACTTGCAACGGTTCTTTTCAACTAAATCCTGCTGCTTTAGATTCAATGATATTCTTTAATCCAAATGTAAAAAAACGATTAAATACAACTGTAGGCTCCATGAAATCTAACCCATTAGGCCTGTATGATATGTATGGAAATGTTTGGGAAATTGTTAGATCAAACTCTTTTCAGTTAGATAATAAATACTTTCAAAAGGGTGGTTCATTTAATTCTGAGCCAGGTGAAATTTCAATACAATATTCAGGTGGAATAGTCAACAAATATGCGTTCGGAGATATAGGTTTTAGAATTGTTAAAGATATCAGCTATTAATATGAAATACTTTTATTTAATTATATCAATACTGCTAACTAATGAGGTCTATTCGCAAGCTGTAAGTGGTTTATCCAATACCATAACTATAAGTAAAACCGAATTAAATTCTGAGAAGGTTAGAAGGATTGCAGAGGCCCGGTACAATGAATGGATCAACACACGATTAAATGAGTCAGAATCTACTTCTGCCTATTCTACTCGTGTTAGTGACCCTGTTCAGCAAAAGGCAGCAAAAGAGCGTATTATTAGTGAGTCCATCATAGAAGTGGGTAATATTAAAAAGGAGCTAGATAATATTAACCTTGAATATGATGATGAGAATTTTACCCTTCAGGTTAAGTTTGGTAAACTTCCACCCATTTACATATCAGTACCTAATGAAGAATTTGAAAGTTTTTTAAATAATAAAGACAATCTCGGAAAACATGGTTTGAAAATGGCTATGAAGGGACAAGATTTCTTTATTACTGAATTAGTGCTTTCTAATCCTGAAAGTGGTCATGAATATGCCTATAATTATAGGAATAGTTCAAATTTAAAATTCCAAAATTTAGCAGTAAATGTTTCTTCAATTGAAGACGAAATGTTAAATACTGCGCCAATATCAAGCCAACCTAAATTAACTACAAAGTCGGTTGGTAACTCTGATATTGACATTGAAATACCTTCTGGTAAAAAACGATTTAATAATGGTATTGCAATTTTAATTGGTAACAAAAATTATACAGAAGTTAAAGGTGTTGAATTTGCACACAATGATGTAAATACCATGAAGAACTACCTCATCAATAGTTTGGGATTTGAACCTGAAAATATCAAAGTAGAGCTAGATGCCACTAAAGGTTCTTTTATGAAATTATTTGATGTAGATGGATGGCTCTCAAAAAGGACAAAACAAAATTCTACTGTCTTTATTTATTATTCTGGACATGGGATTCCTGGGAATAATGACGCAAAGCAATACTTTATGCCAGTAGATGGAGACCCTAACTATGTGGAAAAAACTAGTTATTCTTTTGTAGAATTCTATGATAATCTTTCTAAACTTCCAACAAAAGAGGTTCTGGTAGCAGTTGATGCCTGTTTTTCTGGATATGAATTAATTGATGATGCAAAAAGGCCAGGTTTGATGCGATTAGAGCAAGCTACAAATAGACCGAATAATACTCTTGTTTTTGCTGCATCTTCAGCTAAAGAAACTTCAATGTGCGACAAAGAAAAAAAGCATGGTTTGTTTACTTACTTTCTTCTAAAAGCCATCAAGGATAGATATAATTCTGACTTAAATAAAGACAATAAACTTACAGCGGAAGAAATTTTTCAATATATGAGTGATGACCAAAAGGGAATTCCTTTTCGCGCTCGTTCTTTAGATAGTGTTCAAACTCCAGAATTGAATGGTCCACAGAACCTTAAATCATTAGTTTTATTTGAATATTAATATGAGTAAATTATATACAGTAGTTATTTTTTTCTTTCTTTCATTTGTTGTTTATGCAGGAGATATTGAAAGGGGATTTAAGAGTTTAAACAACCAAGAATATGCCAAGGCAAAGTCCTTTTTTGAAAAAGTACTTACTCAGAATGCATCTGATATTGGAGCAAATTTTGGATTAGCTAGTGTTTATTCAAATAAACTTTCAGGTGCTTTGTATAATCTTGAATCTGCGATTGAAAGAATTGTCTTGGCAGATAATGAATATAAAAAGCAAAGTCCCGAATCTAAACTTATCAGAAATTTACTAGAATTAGGAGTAAGTTCTGAAACTATCAACTCATTAATTCGGTCTATTGATAATGCTGCATTTGAAAAAGCTAAAGCTGAGAATTCGGTAAATGCATTCAATCACTATTTGAAGTATTTTGCGCGTGTTCAATCTAATCAAGATCAGGCAAACGAAATTAGAAATGAATTGGCTTTTGAATATGCCCAAAAAGAAAATACTCATTTAGCTTTTAAAGATTTTTTAGTAAAGTATCCTAAATCAAATCAGTATGAGCGTGCTCAAGAATTATATGAGTTAAGATTGTATGATTTTTATACAAAAGATGGCTCTATTCAAGGCTTTCAAAATTATATAGACAAAAACCCAAGTGGAAAGTTTCTAGATAAGGCTAGAGGACAAGTTGCGCTTAAAACATACGAACAAATTACTAAAGATGGAACCCCTGAAAGTTTCCTTCGTTTTATAAATGAATATCCTAAAAGTCCTTATATCAAAGAAGCACAGCAAAAATATCAGAAGGCTGTTTTTGAAACACAAGTAGGAGATGGTACCATAGAAAGTTATTTGAATTATATAAAAAATAATCCTGATGGTGATTATATTCAACAAGCTCATGATAAGGTTTATGCTATTGCTACGGCTAACCAAACAACAAGTGCTTACATCAATTTTATCAATAAGTATCCAAAGAATTTAAATGTTGAAAGTGCTTGGGATAGAATTTATGAATTGGAAGTAAACCCACTCGATACCTCAACGTATGTTCGATTTTATAACAACTTCAGGTCCTATCCAAAGCGCACCGAACTAGAAAAGATGATTTTGCAAAACAGGTCAAATTTGTATGGATTTAAAAACAGTGATGGTGCTTGGGGTTATATGATGATTAGTGATACAAAAAATCAATTAATGATTGAACCCTACTATGATTTAGCCAACAATTTCTATCAAGGTTTAGCCTCAGTTAAGAAAGACGGAAAATGGGGCTTCATCAATAAAAGTAACATATTGGTGATACCATTTGAATATGATAATGCATTCAATTTTAAAGATGGAATTGCTCGTGTTCAGAAAAATGGTAAATGGGGATATATCAATAAAAATGGACAAGAAGTTGTACCTATCGTATTTGAGTCCTTAATGGAATTTGAAGAAGGTTTGGCTAAAGCCAAAAAGGACCAAAAATTTGGTTATGTAGATAAAACAGGCAGAATGTTGATTCCTGCTATCTATGATAATTTGGAGCCTTTTTATCAAAATGTGGCAAGAGGTATTTTGAATGGAAAATTGGTGTTTGTTACCAAAAATGGAATGACGATTTATCCGCCGGAGGAGTGAAATAATTACTTGTCAAAGAAATCTGATAACAAAATATGTTGAGTCATTAAAATCAATCAAACAAATTTAAAACCAACTTAATAGAACTATGAAAAACTTATTTAGAAATGTTTTCATGATCACTTGGATGTTGTTTGGCTTTTCTTTAGTAAACGCCCAAACAAATATTCCTCAATTAATCAATTTTCAAGCTGTAGCTAGG
>JBMLPO010000240.1:0-8457 GCA_049242065.1 Bacteroidia bacterium | reverse complement strand
CTCAGTATGGAGCATAGCGGAATACTGAAGGTTTTCATTTCTTCTGAAGCCTCCCCTCATAGGGATCATGTAATAATCCCTCAGCCTCTATTTGTACAATTAACAACTCAGTATGCAGCATAGCGGAATACTGGTGGTTTTCATTTCTATTTTATTCTAGGTATTAATTGAAGGAATTCCTAAAATTCAAGTAATGTTAGAAGCCCATTAAGAAATCAAAAAAATTTATCACCTTCATTTTATTTGATAAAAAGAGGAAACAATACAGTGTAAAAACCAGGTTTTATTTGATTAGATAAAGAACTGCCATATTGTTCATCAGCTAAAATGAAAAAGCTACTTGATTGGCTTATTTGTAAAATTAAAAATACATACTACATTTGTAATAACAGAACCCGCTTGCATACCATTAGAACTGCAAGCGGGTCATTTTTTTTTAGTCTATGGCTAATAAACCCCCATTTACAATAGCAGAGCAATTGGCTTTACTTAAGCAGCGTGGATTGCTTTTCCAAAACGAAAAAATTGCAAGCCAGTATTTAAAAAATATCAGTTATTACAGACTAAAAGGATATTGGTGGGATATGCAAGAAGATACTGCCCTACATTATTTTAAATCTAATTCTTATTTTGAAGATGTGATAAGGCGATATAATTTTGATCGACAATTGAGACTTATACTTTTTGATGCCATAGAAAGGATAGAAATTGGTCTAAGAACAAAAATGACTTACCAACTTTCACATTCATTTACGGGTTTGTGGTACTTAGATACTTCAATTTTTGAAGATACTTCGCATACAATCAATGGAATTAGAAAATCAATACATTTACATACTCTAGATGAACTCAAAAAGGAATTCAATAGAAGTCAAGAAGTTTTCATAAAGGACCATCGAAATAGATTTCCAAATTTGGATGCAGATGCTTGGAAAATTATGGAAGTAGCTTCTTTAGGCACCCTTTCCAAGCTCTACAAAAACCTCCAACATCAATTACCTGAAAAATCAAGAATTGCAAAAGAAATGGGATTAAACCTCCATAGTGAGCTTTCAAGTTGGCTTGAATCTATTACTTATGTTAGAAATATCATTGCACATCATTCAAGATTATGGAATAGAAATATGGTAAAAAGACCAGTTGAACACTTGAATAATCCATCAGGAAATTGGTTTACACATCCATTAGTTCAGTCACAATCAAAAAAACCATATCTCATTATTTCATGCATGATTTATTTATGCAACCACTTGAGTCCTGAACACCCAATTAAAACAAAAATCTTAGAACTCATTTCAAAAAATCCTAATCTTCCAGTATATAAATTAGGCTTCATAAATGATTGGAGAAATGAACCTCTGTGGTTATAAAAATTACTCTTCAACTCCATCCTAATCGGCGGAATACTGAAGGTTTTCATTTCTTCTGAAGCTTCCCCTCATAGGGATCATGTAATCATCCCTCAGCCTCTATTTGTACAATCAAAAACGAGGTGAACTATTTTTCTTTGTAATAGACGAGGCCTTTATTCGATGCATTACAAAAGTTGAGGGCACTTATATCGGCCAAATTGTATATGTCTAATCCTTTTTGTCCCATATAATCTTCTAAAACAGAAACTGCCAACCTAGGAAATATCAATCCCGTATTTTTCTTTATACCCTTTTTCCTATCCAGAAAAAATGCACCATATCGATCCCCTTTACGATAACCGTAAAATTGGGCGTTTAATGAGTACTTTTCCATAAAGTTGATGGAATTCTTCCATAATTGGTCATACTCTATTTGTAGTAATATGATGTTTTGTTTATTGATTAAGCCAAATTTTCCATCCTTATTCACCACAAAAATTCCTTGGTGATAGGTCTTTAAACACAAGTTTTTGTCTACTTGATAAATCGTTTGTTTCTTAAAAGTGAATTGTCCAGCTCGTCCTTCATCAGGAAATTCATATCCCATTTCATCAAAATCAAATCCAATAAAATCATAAATCATAGGAACTATCATGATGCCCATTTCATTTAAAAGTCCGAATTGCCATTTACCTGTTGCAGCATCTTTCATACCTGCCATATACATACTGGCACTGGGGTTATCAAAGTCTATGTATTGGTTGCGTAAATAAATCAACGAATCATAGGTTTCGTTTGAACGTTTCTTGTCTGAAAAGTAAAGTCCGTATTTATTCTCCTTGCAATAAATCAAGGGTTCCTTTTGTATTGGATGGCTATAAGGTTCTGCAAAAAATACACGCTCCCCTTCTGCCAATTCAAGTTTATTATTACCATACTGAAATGCCTTTTCGTTTATTGCTTGAAAATAAACAGGGACAGTATTCTCCTTTTTCTGTTGAGCTAAATTCATTCGCTCTTTTGGACTATCATCATCATCAACCAAAGGGACAAAATCCCCTCCACTAAAACCCATTGATCCCTCATCATTACCTTCAGGAATTTGAGGGGTTTGTTCATTTATATAAGGTTTGCGTTTATGTTGGCCTGTTTTTGAATCGTAGTAAATGATATCATGTGCTCTGTTTCCTTTTTGGTCGGTATAGGTGCAAAGCATTACATTTTCTTGATATGATGGGCTCCGCTCCATATTAAAATTAGACACACGATCCAATAAAGGAGCAAGCATCTGCTGTTTTGTTCCATCATATAAAAAGATACTCACTTTTCCATCTTGAAGTTTGGCTAAAATGGCTATACTCCCTTTATGCGCTTTAGCTGCACTTGAAAGCACCATTCGAAATGAGCGTACATTTTTTGATAATAATCTTTCTCCTTTTAGATTATAAAAATTACTGTTATTGCTAGAATATTCACTTTCAGTACCTACAATGATACCAGCATCTAAATAGGTAAAATGATTGTGTTCACTTCCTTTTATAATTTCTTTGTTACCCAATAAAACTCCTTTTAAATTTTTCGGTTCTTGGTTCAGACCCAATTGAGAGGTACTTAAACTAGCAAACTCAAATACATTTTTACCTATGGGAGAGATGGAAGTATAACGCGGACTCAAAACCAATTTGCCAGAAACATCCGACAAGCCAAACAAATTACCAACGCGATAAGGAACCAAAATTTTGTCTTGTGCATAAGTGCTTTGCATGGTAAAGCTCATCACCATGAAAACAAATAAAAACATGGATATTCTGCTTTTTTGAAACTTGTTGGTTCTCATAAAAACGAAGGTATTCTTTGTGGTAAGAAAAGCAAACCAGAGCATGTAAAAACATATAACATTGAATTGAAAAATGAGCAATGAATTGAATAAATCAATCTGTTTTACTTATCTCCTGGTAAGAATGAACAAGGCAATTGGTATCAAATTCTACATGTTAAATAGATTCAGCTTATATCATCTCATTCATGATGCAAATGACTAAGACTTAATCAATGATGCAGAATTACAATTTGATGGTAAAATTTTATCTATCAAATTAATTAATCATAAATAGTGAAATACTTGCCAGCTAAAAATAATTGAGCCAAACCATATTCTTGAACCCATTTTCCAGCAATTGTCCCATTATTAAAATAAATATTTAATGCTTTATAGGTTCTACCATTAATTTCTATCGAATCTTTAAAGAAATTGATGTTGGTCAAATGATAATCTTCACTTTTAATACTTGGTGCATCTCGAATAAAAAAATCCAAGGAGCTAAATGAATATTCAGTATTCACCCGATTTGTAACTTGAAAGGATTGAGTGCTATCTTCTTCACAAATGAATGTATAATTTAGATTTTCCAAATACCAAGCTCTGGCACAATTGATATCCTCACCCACTTTTTGAGTCTTGTTAAAGGATTGAGTTTTACCTGTACATTTGAATTTTAAAGTATCCCCTTCTTCTGACTTCAATTTGATTAATTCATCTCCCTGATAAGGCACACTATTTTTTTGACTTGGACTTAAATAGCTATAGATGTCACTCTCATCACATTTAGCGGGCTTTTGACACGATGTTAATAATCCTAAGATACAAATAAAAATAAAGGCTTTTCTCATCTGAATTGGTTAAGGATTATTGCACTAAGTGTATAAATAGATTGTTGTATTTACTTTCAAATATATCTACAAACTGATTCATGTTTTGTGAATTTCATCTCTTAATTTGGGCAAAACCTTTACCTCATCTGCTAAACTTTTCCATTTGCTAACTATCGCCCTTCTTTCATCAATAGTTTCTGCTGCTTTTTTATTTCTGATTGACTTTCCTCCTACCAATAAATCATATCATGTAATATGGGTTCTTTTGTTATTGATGTTCAATGCATGCTGACTCACCCATTGGTATTTGGGTTGATATGCATAACAGATATCAAAGGCAGGTGCTAATTTAAATTTTCATCAGGCCCTACATAGGCTGCATTCATGATTGCCAATCTGATTTATGTGCTACACTTTTGATTTTACTACTAGCTCTTTTACGCTTTTCTTTTTCTGCCTTGGCAATTGCCAATGGACTTATTCTCTGTTTAATTTCAAATACCTCCAATACATGTAATGGGTCTAATACACGAAGTACCTGAATGAGAGTTGGCAATGTAACAGCCTCTCCTCTTTCGAGTAAGCTAAGTGTAGAACGACTAATGCCTGCAGCTGATGAAACCATATCCTGGGTTTTATTCTGCTCTAAACGTTTGTGTTTGATGAATAAACCCACTCGTTTAGCTAGCGCATCATCACTCATTGAAATCATTTTAACGTATGATAGGTCAGTCATTATCTTATTTATTAGCTATTAACGAATGACTTACCATGCAAAAAAAATTATTTAAGCACTTGATGAATAATATACCATTCAAAATTTTTGTATTCCATCAATAAATACAAAACAAGTTTTAAAGAATGTAAGGATTTTCAGTAGACTCCAATTACTCACTTCACCTATGATCCAATTCCATAAAAGTATTTCCTAAAACAGACTTTAATCATTTAAAATGCCTGAAAAATGAAGCAATTTGCGGGTCCATTTAATAGAAAAAATATTAAATGGAATAAAACTGTCAACATGAAAAGTAGAAGCACTGAATCCTTGTTCGAAGAAGAAAAGAATTTGCTTCTTCAAGATTTAGCAGAGCAGAAAAGCAAACGAGAACTAGCTGAACAAGAATTAAAAAAATCTGAATCCTTATTAAATAAAACAGAACTCATTGCCAATATTGGTTATTGGAATCTCGACCTTCACACTTATACATTTTCTGCCTCTGATGGGGCCAAAAGAATCTATGGAATTACCCAGCCTATTATCACTATAGATGACGTTAGGAGTTCCCGATTACACGAATATGATGAGATGCTTGACCAAGCACTCAAAGACCTCATAGCGGGCACAAAACCCTATGATGTTATTTATAAAATCAAGAGAAAAGCTGATGGTGCTATCTTAAGTATACATTCAAAAGCAGATTACCACAAAGAAAGCCATCGTGTATTTGGCATCATCAGTGATATTACCGAACAAACAAGGCAAATTGAGCAAATCTCTGCCATTGAACAAAAATGGAAAAGTATCATTCAGTCTACTCCAGTGCCCATGGCCATCAACGATAAAAACGGTCATATCACTTTTCTCAATGCAAAATTTACTGAAGTATTTGGTTATTCCTTGCAGGATATCCCAACTGTAAACGATTGGTTTCTGCATGCTTATCCAGACATCAATTACAGAGAACAAGTTATACAAAACTGGAATGAACTTGTAAAAAGATTTAATGAAACCGGCACTCCTATTCCTGCTTCAGAATATGAAATCACTTGTAAAAATGGAGATAAAAAAAGTGCACTCATTAGCAATGCCAGCTTGGGTGATGCCAACGAAAATGACCAGCTCATTATTTTGTATGATATCACCGAACGTAAAAATGCAAAAGAAAAAGAGTTAGAATACTTACAAGTTTTAGAAGGAGTTTTAAACTCTATCAATGTAAGGGTTTTCTGGAAAGACAAGAACTTACATTATTTAGGATGTAATCAAAATTTTGCCAAAGATGCTGGCTTTGATTCTGTATCTGATATCATTGGGAAAAATGATTATGAACTGGCTTGGAAAGACCAAGCTGCCCTTTATCAAAGTGATGATCAATTGGTTCTTGATAGCGGCATTTCAAAATTAAATTTTGAAGAACCTCAAACTACACCTCAAGGAAATACCATTACACTTCTCACCAATAAAATTCCACTTTTAAACAGCGAAGGAACCATCAATGGTATTATTGGCACCTATTTGGATATCTCTAAACGTAAAGAACAGGAAATGGCTTTGGCAACTAGTCAGTTGTACTTACAAGCTGTATTACAATCTACCAATGATGGCATTTTGGCCATTAGCCTAAGCGGACAGGTTCTATATGCGAATGATAGATTCGCTGAACTAACTAAAATTCCCAAATCAATTATTCAAAAAGGAAAAGATTTTGAACTCCTCAATTATATCGCTGAATACATAGAAGATGGTGATTCATTCAGAAAAAATGTTGAGGAATTGTATGATTCAAAAGAAGTTAAAATTGAAAAAATTAAATTCAAAGATGGACGAACTGTTGAACACAATACCCATCCACTCATATTAGGTGATGAAACCATTGGAAGAGTTTGGTCGATTAGAGATATTACTGAAAGGGTACTTGCAGAAGCCCAATTGAGGCAAAAAGATGAAGAATTTCAAAAATTATCATTTAATGTTTCTGATTTAATTTTTCAATTTACGCGTCGGCCTGATGGTTCCTATTTTGTACCCATTGCCTCTCATGGAATCAAAAATATATTTGGATGTAATCCAGAAGATGTAGCAGATAATTTTGAACCCATAGCACGAGTAATTCATCCAGATGATATGGAAAGAGTCATCAATGAAATTGAAAATTCTGCTAAAAATCTAAGCTTCTTTACCTGTGAGTTCCGGGTTCAAATTCCAGGAAGAGAGGTACAATGGATTTATTCAAAATCAAATCCTGAGCGCTTGCCTGATGGCAGTATTACTTGGTATGGATTCAATACGGATATCACTTCCAGAATTAAATCAGAAGAGCGCTTATTACAATTATCAGAGGCTGTTGAACAAAGTCCGGTTACCATTGTACTGACCGATTTAGAAGGAAAGATTCAATATGCCAATCCTACCTTTTCCAAGACCACCGGATATACATTAGAAGAAGCTATCGGACAAAATCCAAGAATATTAAAATCTGGCGAAACTCCTTCAAAAGAATACAAAGAGCTCTGGGATACCATCAGCAGTGGAAAAAAATGGACTGGTGAATTTCACAACAAAGACAAATACGGCAAGTTGTATTGGGAGTCGGCAACCATTGCACCCGTGATTGATAAGAATGGGATCATCAAAAACTACTTAGCCATTAAAATAGATATTTCAGAAAATAAAAAGGCACAAATTGCTTTAGAAGAAAGTAACAAACGATACAATCTCATCTCCAAAGCAACCCATGATACCATCTGGGATTTGGATCTTGTAACAGGTAAATTAATTCATACTGAAAATGAATTGGAACAAAGCAAAAGCATACCCTATACACTCACCCAATTAGATTGGCTCAACCTCATACACCCAGACGACCTCAACGAATTCAAACGTGTACAAGAAATGGCTTTATTAGACCCACAAAGTCAGTTTTGGGAACATGAATACCGCATGTTAAACATCAAAGGACAATTCTCTTATGTGAACAGCAAAGGTTATATAGTGAGAGACGCAGCAGGCAAAGCCATACGCATCTTTGGCGCCTCACAAGATATATCAGAACGCATGACACATTTAAAAGCCATTGAAGCGCAGAACAAACAATTACAAGAAATTGCCTGGATACAATCACATATTGTAAGAGCACCATTGGCACGCATCATGGGACTGATTCATCTATTAAAAGTAGAAGAAGAAATACCAGATGACTTAAAAGAGCTATTAAATTACCTACTCCTCTCCGCCGAAGAATTCGACGAAATCATCAAAACGATTAGTAACAAATCGCAGGTGGTGGAGACGAGGACTATTTAAAGGATTTGGGTTCTAGCAAGGAACTTCGTTAGCGACAATGAATTGATTGAATTAATTAAATTATAACAATAAATTTAAACAATTCAGAGCATTATAATTATTTAAATATGAGCTGAATCTATAGTTGATTTGATAAAACCTAAAAGCCACAAAACTTTTAAATTCAGTTTTGTGGCTTAAAAAAATTACTTCTTTTTAGTTGGAATCATTGTTGATGATTTGGGAGGATTGTTATCTCTATCAGGTCCAGATGGATGATGTGGAACCGTGCTTGGCCAATTTGGTTGCGGTTGCGGCTGAGGCTGAGGTTTTGGTTGAGGATGTGGCTTTGGTTTAGGCTGCGGCTTATGTTGTTTTTGGTTATTCATAATCTTAAATTTAAAATTGATAATATTTATTATTTACAAGCTGTACTAACTCTACATG
>JBMLPO010000239.1:7008-12271 GCA_049242065.1 Bacteroidia bacterium | reverse complement strand
CATGCAGCTTTAAGAGGATTTGCAGAGAGTAAATTACATTCAAGCATCATCTTATCAGCAGGCATGAATCCGAGATTGTATGCCTATATGGATAAGTTCGATGATTTCTTTCCTGGAGCAGATGGACAAATGAAGAAGAAGATTATTTTAAAAACAAGTGATTATCGTTCGGCCTTGATACAAGGAAAATTCTTGGCAAAAAAAGGATTATGGGTTTCTGAATTTAGGATTGAATCGGGATTAAATTGCGGTGGGCATGCCTTTGCTACAGATGGATTTTTAATGGGACCAATTCTTGAGGAATTCAAAAACCAAAGAAGTGAATTAAGGAACAGTTTGTTTGAAATATGGTCGCCTGTTTTGAAAGAAAAAGGAAATGCATTTTATGATGTAGTTCCTGGACAAAGAATTACAGCACAAGGTGGTGTTGGTACTTCAGAAGAACATGAGTTCTTGATGGAGCATTATGAATTGGATGGTATAGGTTGGGGAACACCGTTCTTATTGGTACCAGAAGCAACCAATGTGGATCCAGAAACTTTAGAGTTATTGGTGAATGCAAAGGAAAAAGATTTGTACCTCAGTAATACATCACCATTGGGAGTTCCATTTAACAGTGTGTATGGCAATTCAAAAGATGCAGAGAAACAGGTTTGGATTGATAAAGGAAGACCAGGTAGTGCATGTCCGAAAAAATATGTAGCCTTGAACAAAGAAGTGAATGGAGAAGATTTATGCACAGCTTCCAGAAAATTTCAAGATGCAAAAATCAAAGAATTAGATGCGGCTCAATTAGATGAAGCAGCTTACCAAAAAGGCTTAGATAAAATCTTGGTGAAATCATGTTTATGTGTAGGCTTGGGCACACCTGCCTTATTAGTAAATGGTATTGAAACTCGCGCAGAAGGCCCAGGTGTAAGTGTTTGTCCTGGACCCAATATGGCTTATTTCTCGGAGGTTTGTTCACTCGACAAAATGATTGACCATATATATGGCAGAACCAATATCATTAAAAGAAACGACAGACCTAATGTATTCATTAAAGAATTGGGATTGTATATAGATTACTTGAAAAAGAAGGCAGAAGAAACAGAAATGCCTAGTATGAATAAAGGCTTAACTGCATTTAAAGCCAATCTTGAAGAAGGGATAAACTACTATAAAAACTTATTCAAAAAACAAGAACACTATTTTGAAAAAGTAAAACAACAAAGTTTAGATGCTTTGAATTTTTATTCAGAAGAATTGAATAAAATGTTTGAGCAAAAATTAGTTGAAGAAGTGCACGTGTAATCAATTTCATTTCAATAAAAAAGTCCATTCAACATACATGAATGGACTTTTTTATTGAATGAACTATTCAATTAGGTATGAGAGGCATCTTGAAGTGTGAAACCAAAAGTAGTACCCTGACCAATTGTACTTCTCACATTAACGGTTTGACGATGAGCTTCAATAATATGTTTAACGATTGCAAGTCCAAGACCTGTACCACCCGATTCTGATTCACGGGTACGGCTTTTTTCAACGCGATAGAAACGTTCGAAGATCCTTGGCAAATGCTCTTGAGCAATGCCATCGCCATTATCTGCAATTTCAATTAATAGGTTTTCATCCATATCGTAATAAGCTGCGGTGATGGTTCCGCCCTCTTTACCATATTTAATTCCATTGGTTACCAGATTAACCAAAACTTGGCGAATCCTGTACCTATCTGCCATTACATAAAAAGGCTTATTACAACCATCTTTAATGAGCATGGTGATATTTCTACGTTTAGCCTTGTCTTCCATTTGCTCATATACATCTTTCACAAGCAGGTTGATATCAAAACGTTCAATTTCCATTTCGAGTTCACCACTTTCTAATTGAGAAATGGCCAATAAATCTGCCACCAAATCACTTAATCTATCTGCACTTTTAGCCGCTCTATTTAGAAAACGAAAATTTACTTCAGGGTCATCAATTGCACCATCAATTAAAGTATGGATATAACCTTGAATATTAAAAATAGGTGTTTTTAATTCATGCGAAACATTACCAAGGAATTCTTTTCTAAAATCGGCCAAACGTTTTAACTGATCAATTTCCATCTTGTTATCACGGGCCCATTTAATCACCTCCTTGCTCATCTCAGTAATCGGATCTTTGTCCCAATCGAAATTACTGAGAATAGCATCATACTTCTGTGTTTTGAGACTGTGAATGGTTTTATATATCAGTTTAATTTTTCTGTATATAAAATACTCGAGAGTGTAGAAGAAAAGGAAAAAAGATAAACCGAATGAAAGTGTGGAAATGATAACTGTATTCAGCAGATTGAAATCGCTGACAAAGAAATGGACCACTCCTAAAATTACAGAAAGTAAAGCAGAAATAAGGGTGGCAACCGTTATTGGCTTAGGGTTTCGGGTCATAGCTCAAATTTATACCCTACACCTTTAACGGTTCCTATATAATCATTACCCAATTTTTCTCTGATCTTACGGATGTGAACATCGATGGTTCTATCAACAACTAATACTTCATCACCCCAAACTTTTTCAAGAATAAAATCACGGGTAAAAACTTTTCCAGGTTTACCAGCTAGAAGGAATAACAATTCAAATTCTTTTCTTGCCAATTGAATCTTTTCATCACCACGATAAACTAGAAATGATTCTCTATCAATGATGATATCACCCACAACCAATTTGGTTGAAATGGTTTCTTTTACAATTCTTCTTAGGATTGCATTGAGCCTAGTGATAAGCACTTTTGGCTTAATAGGCTTGGCAATATAATCATCAGCACCTGCGTTGAAGCCTGCAATTTCTGAATATTCCTCTGCACGAGCTGTAAGAAAAACCACAAAGGTTTTAGCAAATGCTGGATCAGATTTCAATTGCTTACAGGTTTCAATACCATCTAAGACAGGCATCATTACATCCAATAGAATTAAGTCAGGCTTAAAACTCTTGGCTACTTCAATTGCTTGCACACCATTCATGGCTGTAGCAACTAAATAACCTTCCTTTTTTAGATTGTAATCTATGAACTCTATGATATCAGACTCATCGTCTACAACTAAAATTTTATATTGACTTTCCATGTTTGAAATTTTATGTAAGATTCGATGAGTAAGGTAATTTGAAAATTAACTAAAGGTTAACAAAATGTTACGCCTCAGCTGAATTAGAAACCAAAAATTTCTTTCAGCTTATTTTCAAGGCTTTGACCTCTTAACCTTTTGGCAATAATCTTTCCATCTTTATCAACCAATACGGTAAAAGGTATTGCTTCAATATTATATAATTTAACAACACTGCTATTCCATTTCAACAAATCGGATCCGTGATTCCATAACAATTGGTCTTTATTTATAGCAGCCATCCAAGCCTCACGGTTATCGTCAAGACTTACACCTAAAACATCAAAACCCTTGGCTTTGTACTTATTGTACAATCTCACCACATTAGGATTTTCGTCTCTGCAAGGCTTGCACCAGCTTGCCCAAAAATCAACTAAAACCACTTTTCCTCTTAAAGATGATAAGGAAATATTTTTTCCAAAAGGATCATTTAAAACAATATCAGGAGCCAAACTTCCATCAGCAGTTCTTCTTAACTCTTCTACTTTTTGGTGCAACTGGCTTGCGTATTTGCTGTTTGAAAATTCTTTATATAACTGTTGATCCACTTGATCGAAAAATTGGAAATCAACCTCAGGAGTTAGGAAATTGGTAGCAAAATAGGGAACAATGGAATGAGTTAAAGAACCCGCATAATTTTTAATCGCTAATTGATTCGCTGTTCTTAAGCTATCATATTCGAATCTAATTTGCTCTTGAACTTTCACAGGAGGCACACTTTCTCCATACTGAGCATATTTGGCTTCAAGTGCTTGTACAGATTTCATAAAAGCATTATTGATACCAAATAAAGTTTTAAGCTCATCATTTTCCTTAGAACCTTTCACAATATAATTCTGGATTGAATCGATATGGAATTCGAGTTCTAAATCACTATTGGTATCAATTACCATCACCAAATCGCCAGCATTTAAACGTAAGACACAAAACGTCTTTTCTTTTAAAGTACCATTTAGCTCAAAAGTTCCATCATTTCTAACGCTTGCGGTATCAATGGTAATTAAACCTGTATTGGTTAATTCTTGGAGGTTTAAAGCTTGGTTTCCTCTGTTGGCAATTACCTTACCTCTAATTCTAAATCCGCTTCTTTCTGTATCTTTTTCTTTACTTCCGCAGGCCATCATCAAACTGATAGCAATGAATCCTAATAATATTTTTCTCATAGATTATTGTTTATCTAAAGTCTCTTTTAACAATTTGCTAGTTAATTTAGGGTCAGCTTTACCCTTACTGAATTTCATGACCTCACCCATGAATAATCCTGTTAAACTTTGTTTACCAGCCTTGTATTCCAAGACCTTTTCTGGATACTTTGCCAAAGCTTGGTTGATCCAATTTTGTAGCTCATCTGAATTACTCTCTTGGATTAAATTCAATGACTCTGCAATTTGAAGAGGACTCTTATGGTGGTCTTGAATCATTTCAGGGAATACCTTTTGAGAAGCCACGCTATTACTGATTTTACCCTCATCAATTAAAGCTATCAAATCGGCAATTTTAGCTGGTTGTAGAACAAAGTCTTTGATATCTAATGCTTGTTCATTCAAATAACCTTTGATGGCAACCATTACCCAATTGGCAGCAGCTTTGATATTAGCGGTATGTTTTAAAATTGCCTCAAAATATTCTGCAACATCTCTGCTTTCTGTTAGCACACCTGCATCATATTCATTGAGTTGATAGATTTTGGTAAAGCGTTCAAACAATTCCTTAGGTAAGGAAGGCATTTGAGATTTAACCGAATTGATATAATCTGTTGTGATATGTAAAGGTGGCAAATCTGGTTCAGGAAAATAGCGGTAATCAGCAGCACCCTCTTTACTTCTCATCGAAAATGTTGTACCCTTCAAGGCATCAAAACTTCTGGTTTCCTGACTGATTTTTTGGCCATTTTCAATCATCTCAATTTGGCGTTTGATTTCAAAATCAATAGCTCTTTGAACATTCCTCATGGAGTTCATGTTCTTCACCTCTACTTTGGTACCAAAAGTGGTGGTGCCTTTTAATCTAACAGAAATATTGGCATCACAACGCAGGCTTCCTTCTTCCATATTACCATCACAAATTTCGAGGTACCTAACTAGCTTACGCATTTCCATCAAATAGAGATAAGCCTCTTCACCACTAGCAATT
>JBMLPO010000239.1:0-6998 GCA_049242065.1 Bacteroidia bacterium | reverse complement strand
ATTAAAGGAACACCAGCACGGTTTAAGTCGATGAGGGAATCATATACATCTTGGTCGTGCATACTTTTTCCGGCATCCTCTTCCATATGAATTCTGGTTAAACCAATTTTCTTTTCAGAACCATCCTTTAATTTGATCTCTACGAAACCGCCCGTGCAGATAGGAGTTTTGTCTTGGGTAATTTGGTAACCTTTAGGTAAATCGGCATAGAAATAATTCTTACGGGCATAATATTGAAAGCCTGCAATTTGGCAAGAACAAGCCAAACCCATCTTAATGGCATTGTTCACCACTTGTCTATTGTGTTTTGGCAAAGTACCTGGATGCCCAAGACTCACAGGACTAACCATGGTATTAGGTTCAGCACCGTAATCGTAGGGATCTGAGCAATAAGCCTTACTCTTTGTAAGCATTTGAGCATGAACCTCTAGACCAATAACAGGTTCGTATTTATTGTAATCGATTTCCTTTTCTGTCATGAATTTTAAAAAAGAGTTTCAAAAATACACAATTCCGATGAGGCAAAAGGTATTTTTTTAAAGCCTTTTGTTGTAGTAAGTATTGGAAAGGTAAAAATATAGTTTTTGCTAACTAAGGGGCAATTGAATTGATTCTTCTTGCCCCAATCAATTCATCATAATTAAATTGTAAGTTTCTGGCATAAACAAGAATAAGATATTCATTTTCAGTTTGGTAATGATTGCCCTCTATGCTCACATCATCTGGCTTTGCTTGATCATCAAGAATGGCATAAGCATATTCATATCTACCCTGTTTTAAAGGAACTTCTAAGTCGTAACGCTGACGATTTCTATTGAAATACATTTTGTATTCAGGTAAACAACGCCAATCGGTAAACTCACCAATTACGTACACATCCTTATCTGCGGGAACTCCAGACAATCCAGATAAATAAAATGAAGTGTATGCATAATCACCATCTACCTCTGAATTGTTACCCTCTTTATTAAAAATCACTTGTTTTCCATTGTAATCAGCATATTGAAAATATTGAGTGGAAGCCCTGCTTTCATCAATATTCAACAAAACATGCCAAACAGAATCGGTGCGTTTACTCCTCACATTCTGGCTAAACTGACGTAGGTTTCTGATATCAAAAAACCTGAATTCATTTCCACCATTAAACAAGGTTTTATCTACATAAGAATAATCTAGTTTGTTGTTACTGGCAAAAAGCGGAGTTAGTCCAAACAAAGCATTACTCCACCTGTGATTTTGCATCAACACCACCTTCACATCTTGCAAAGGATTGACAATTTGAGAAGGATTGAAACCTACGCTGAACTGAACCTCCTGACGAGTATACCGGTATTCGGCGAGTGTGGCAGGCTTAGCAGTAGCTTCTATTTCAGCAGAACGTTTAATCACCATAAACCTTCTGACCATAACCAAATCGTTTTCATCAAAGTTCCTAAATACCTTTAAAATATAGTTACCCGCCCAAATTGGCTTCATATTTTCATTTGGAAAAATGAGGTTATAATGGACATATTTTACATAAGTATTGGTAGAGAATCGGAAATCGGTAATATTATCAAACTGCATACCCTTGAGGTATTCAAACTGATTGAATTTAGATAAGTTCCAATCGGCATCACAATGAACGATCGTATATTGATAGTTTTCTGCCTCAGCACCTAACATATCAAAACTTAATTTTAATTGTTCTCCATCTAATGAAATAATTGGATAGCGGTCATCAGTGCCATTCTTCATCAATTGAACCGCATGAGCTCTTTTGTCTATGATTTGATTAGGATTGTTATTTTGAGCAGAAGCAGTAGCCATCAGACCCATAAAAACCAAGAGTAAAGCTGAAAATTTCTTCATACGTAAAAAATTATTCCTTCCAAACAGAAGGGAACAATAAATAAGCCAAAGTGAGTACCATCAAATCCAACAATAATAATACCAATAAATCCTTCATAATTTGAGAAGGATCTATACCATCCATAGCTCGTTTACAAGCCTTAATGAGAATCAACAACAGAGGAATGATGATAGGAAGACTTAAAACTGGCATCAATAAATTACTATTTCCAGCCTTAGATGAAATAGCCGATAACATGGTAAAAGTGGCAGCAAAACCAATACTACCAAGGGCTGTAGCCAATAAATAATACAATTGAAAAACAACAGGATTGCCTAATAACAAACTATAAATCCCCAAACATATAAAAGCTAAAAGGACATTGAGACCCGCATTATAGATAAACTTAGATATGAGTAAATTTTGAGGGCTAATCAATTGATGGTAATAAAGGTTTTTAGATTTCCCCTCTCCAATAAAACTTTTAGCAATAGAATTGATAGAAATAAAAACCATAATGACCCAATAGATTGCATTCCAAGCAGGATTTCCCAATAAACGAACAGCTAGGTAAACAATCATAACTGAAGAAAAAACCTGGAGTATGACTCCATTAATTGCATAACGTTGACGCCATTCTGTTTGCAGTTCTTTTCTTACAAAATGTTTTATCTGTTCATTGATCATTTCACCGCAAAATAGAAGCTTATGTGGAAGAATACCAAAAATAAACACAATGAGCTGAATTTTGACTGTATATTCATTTTAAAGTATGAATCAAATAAGAAAAAGATAAGCAGAATAAAATGATTATTAGATTAGATGATATCATTCGTTTATTGAATCTGATAAAATCAATTTTCACTTTGAAGGGAATTCTTATTTTTGTTTTCTTGTTTACCAAACGAACAAAATAAAATCAATGAAAAAAATAGTTGTTGCCAATAGAGGAGAAATTGCACTGAGGGTGATGAGAACTGCGAAAGAAATGGGAATTAAAACCGTGGCAGTTTTCAGTGAAGCTGATAGAAAAGCCTTACATGTTCGATATGCTGATGAAGCCGTATGTATAGGTCCGCCGCCAAGTAACCAAAGTTATTTATTGGGCGATAAAATTATTGAAGTAGCCAAACAAACTGGTGCAGATGCCATCCATCCTGGTTACGGTTTTTTGAGTGAGAATGCTGATTTTGCACGAAAAGTAAAAGCAGCTGGATTGATTTTTATTGGACCCTCAGCCGAATCAATGGAAACCATGGGTGATAAAATCAGCGCGAAACAAGCTGTAACTCATTTTAATGTTCCTTTGGTACCAGGAACAAAAGAAGCATTAAAAGACGTGGCTGCAGGAAAGAAAATTGCAGATGAAATTGGTTATCCAGTTTTGGTAAAAGCATCAGCTGGAGGAGGAGGAAAAGGCATGCGTGTAGTTTGGA
Organism: Bacteroidia bacterium; assembly: GCA_049242065.1. Classification (GTDB taxonomy): domain Bacteria; phylum Bacteroidota; class Bacteroidia; order UKL13-3; family UKL13-3; genus CAISCU01. The sequence continues at coordinate 3,731 of JBMLPO010000239.1, read as the reverse complement.
AAGAGGAAGAGTTTGAAGAATCTATCAAGTTGGCTCAATCTGAAGCCCTAAGTGCATTTAGTGATGATAGCGTATTTATTGAAAAGTATGTAGGCTCTCCAAAACACATAGAAATACAGATTTTGGGAGACCAACATGGAAACGTGGTTTACTTATTTGAAAGAGAATGTAGTATTCAAAGACGTCACCAAAAATTAATTGAAGAAGCACCCTCAAGTTGTTTAACACCTGAGATCCGCAAGAAAATGGGCGAAGCAGCCGTGAATGTTGCCAAAGCTTGTAATTATTATGGAGCAGGAACAGTTGAATTTTTAGCTGATGAAAACTTAAACTTCTACTTCCTTGAAATGAATACTAGGTTGCAAGTAGAACATCCGGTAACAGAACAAATTGTAGGATTAGATTTAGTAAAGGAACAGATAAGAATTGCAAAAGGAGAATTATTAGGTTATACACAGGAGGATTTGAAAATACATGGACATGCAATTGAATTGAGGGTATGTGCTGAAGATCCAATGAATAATTTCCTTCCTGATATTGGCAAATTAAAAACCTATAAGACACCGCAGGGATATGGAGTAAGGGTTGATGATTCATTTGAAGCAGGAATGGAAATTCCTATTCAATATGACCCCATGATTGCCAAGTTAATCACATTTGGTAAAACCAGAGAAGAAGCCATTAAAAGAATGATTAGGGCTATTGATGATTACAAAATCAGTGGAATTGAAACCACCCTACCATTTGGAACCTTTGTTATGAATCATCCTGCATTTAGAGAAGGACATTTTGATACCAAGTTTATAGAAAAGTATTTTGAACCCGAACTACTAAAGAGTTCACATCCCGAATTGCATCAAGCTGCAGCATATGCCGCTGGTAGTTTGTTTTTCCAAAAAGAAAGTACAATACAAGCATCTGGTCAAAATCAATCACAAACCAGCAATTGGCAATTAAAAAGAAGATAAGGCATCCTACATTCAATCAACAAAGAGGCCGGAATCGCAAGCGATTCCGGCCTCTTTGTTATGAGTCGTTTTAAATAAAAAAACTATTCAATAACTACTTTTCTTCTTATAATTCCTTTGTTAGAATTCAATTCCAAAATATAAATCCCTCTTTCCAAATGAGCTACTGAAATCTGAGGCAAAGCCTGTTGATGTGTTTCAATCAATTGTCCGTTTAAAGCATAAATGGAATAAGCATTTAAGTCTGCATTGATTTCAATTTGTATTAAATCTTTTGCAGGCTGAGGATATACATTTAAAGTTGGAGCCATCAATTCAGCCATTCCTGTTGTTGGTTTGTTTTCACCATCTAAACCAGTAAGTGGTCTTTTTCCAAATTCACTGTCATCATAACCTACTTTTAAAATGCTAAACTCATCACCAGCTGCATTTAAATTAACCAAAAACCAAATAAACATGGTATCGTTGGTCATAGGGAAAACAATTCTAGCTCCCATGTACTGGTTACCTTTACCTTTAAAATTATTGGTGAAAGTTAAATTGTTATTATGTAGAAATATCGGTTGTCTAAAATAAGTATTGAAATCTGTAAAATCTGAATTGTTGTATAATCTTATTGGGGTATAATTACCACCACCAATAGGCTCAGCCAAAATAGTGCTACTAAATTCTGTATTGACTTTTCCTATGAAAGAAACAGAACCAGGAACGGCAAAATAATTAACAGAAAAAATACCCGCTTGGAAATTGGAGAATTTTAAATCCAATGTTGGATTGGCTGCATTTACTTTTAAATCTAAATTTTCAACAACTAAAGCGGCTTTAGTAACTTGAGCTGTGAAAGTGGCAAACAAAATTGAAAGTAGAAAAATTTTTTTCATAAAATGGTGTTAAAAAGGCAATATTAAAGAGCAATCTGACATGAAGCTACTTAATTTTTAACTAATTATTTAAACGGAAGAGTTTAGCCCCCTTTAATTGCAAAAAATGTACCTTAGTACATACAAAAACAGCCTCATTGTGCACAAAGATGGGGATTTGAATTTCTGATTCCGAAAGGAATACAACAACTTTGAACAAAATTGATTTCTTGTAGCCATGCGTAAATTTATACTTGCCTTTATTTTAATCGGTACTTTCAATTTGCAATTGAAGTCGCAAACCAAAATTGTACTCGATTCAAAAGCCCTTGGATTATTTTGTCATGATGAATTTGATTTGGGTGAATACGGTTTTGTTTTGATGTTTAATAAATTTAAAGAAGATGTTGCGGGCACAACCAAATTGAGCAATGTGCAACAGAATTTCTTTTACTACAGCAAGGATTTACAAAAGAAAGCCAATTTTAAAATGAATGCAGTTGGCGAATTAAGCATGTATGCCAATAAAAATTACATATTGGTAATAGACCGAGATGCAAACATCTATCATTTTAAATTATTCGACTACATAGGCAGGGAATGGGCCAGTAAAAAAATCGACTTAAGTAAATTTGGTCTGACCCAAGCTATGATTGAAAAAACCAGCTTGGCACCCAATAATCATTTGATTTTTGAAGTGTATGACCCTAGAGGAGATTTACATTTATTTGATTACGATTTATTGAGCAAAGATGATTTGGGCTTAATTGAATTGGATTTCCCTAATCCCTCATCCAATCCTTTTTTGAACATGAAATCTACCGGAAACTGGAACTACATGACAGCTTATTCGGGGTATTATATGTTTAATAAAAGAGGCTCCAATGCTGAATTTGAACCTACCTCCCTCTCCTATCATTTAACATTTTATGATGAACAATACAGTTTATTTAAGGAGTTATTGATTGATAATATTTTGAAACCAGGTGAATCCCTATATGGAAAAGATGCGAGTGTGAGCATCAATACTCAATTACAAACGTTTATTGTAGCGGCCATCATTAAAAAGGATAATCAGCCCATGTTAATGGTTAGTAATTATGGAATGAATCCCAATTCAAATATCATGAGTTTATTTTGGAGACAAACCTTTCCACTCATCAATAATAAAAAACATCATTTTACAGAAGATGATGGCATCACTATGCCATTGCCACCAGTAATTCGAAACAATGGAAACCGAATAGAAATTAGTGTCATTAAAACCCGTGTCTCCGTTGAAGAGGAAGCCATCAATCAATTATTGACATTTGATGCACAAGGAAAAAACACATTTAACCAAGTTCAAATGGGCAATTATGAGCAATTGAATTTGGATGGATTCTGCGTGGATAACGAAAATCTATATTCCAGAATAAAGAGCTTACAAATGAATTCTATCCTGAAAAACTATTGTGAAAAAACAGGCTCAGAGGTATTAGATATTTATTATGGTGATAAAGGCGAAGAGTTATGTATTATAAAAGACAATGCGCTTAAACAAGTAGTTATTCATTCATTTAAAGGGAAATCTGAATAAAATTAAGAAATTACAAAATCAGATAAACTCTCATCAACACTGATTTTCAAGCTATCAGACTTTTTATTTTATTTAAAAACAAGATGCCAAAGCGTTTGTTTATCTCTCAAAACAAGCTTTTATTTGCAATCTATTTGAAATGAATCAGACTGAAAAAACAATTGAGAAACCATTGGAATGTCCAATCCCTCACAAGGAAAGGAAGACATTTATGACCTGGATTAAAAAACTGGGCTTTTGGGGTTTTATGTTTTTCTTAATGAAAGGACTGATTCTTTACATTTTCATACCATACCTCATTGCAAAAGGCTTTATCGGAAAATA